>JARFQK010000102.1 GCA_029287815.1 Gammaproteobacteria bacterium | reverse complement strand
GCGATTTCCATTGCAATGCGCACGAACTGCCCTGCCTTGAATTCTCCGAGCGGCGCACGAAACCGCAGCGAATACAACCCCGCTGTCCACTCGCGAATATCGATGATTTCTCCTTGGATCCAATCAGGCATCTTTACGCATGGCCAATAATCATGATTAATGTGTGCCTACCGACTTAGTGATAGACACCCTAGTATCGCAAAGAATAGCATTGTATCCCGATATTTCTTCCATGAAAATTCTGTACAAATTTAAGCCACGAGCCTGCATGTTGCACAACGGATGTCGACAAAATGTAGCCGCAGACGAGAGGGTTGAATCACGGATAAGACCGTAGGGTGCGCCATGCGCACCCTACGATATTGCGCGAACGAAGACAAGCTGCAGCTGTGATCGGCACGCTCGAAACATAGACTTTTTCGAGCATTGCAGCTTTCCTCCCGGAGAGCAATGCCTTTTCAGTATTCTACGCCGCCTGGATAGCGAGCCCAGCTTGCAGCCAGGTCGTCGCTGGGACAGAATAAGCGAGGTCAGCCATCCAGTTTCGAGTCATCCATGAGTGAGTTATTTGCAGTGCTTTTGAACGATGTTGCCCAACTCGAGTACGACAGAGACAGACCTTTACCGCCCCATCAGGCGGCCTACCTCGAGAAAATGGACAAAAAAATGGATGCCGGCATTCTTATCGGCAATCAAAATGTCGAGAACCCGAATATCAATCAGCGCGCCCAGTTCGTTGCGGCCAATCTACTCAGCGCAATGAAAGCCAACGATGAGGAGATGTCTGCAGCACTGTGCACCTGGCTGGCCAACCGCTTGCCGGACCTCAAGCAGGTCAAAATGAATGAAGATGGCGACAGGGTGTCGATCGATCTTGTCTTCGATGAACCCTATGGCAAACAGGCAGCGGTGCAATTCACCAAAATGAATTGATGAACGATAAAAGCAGTGTTTTGGGCAACATGATCGAACCTATCGACGTTCGGCTCGAGCAGCAGGTTCGATTGCAGACAAGGGAATACATCCGCCGAGCGAGCCGGCTCTTCGACTGCCCGCTTGCGATGATACCGGTGCGGTTCGATCTGCGGGGACGCGCCGCCGGTATGTACAAGGTCATCAACAGCGAGCGTATGATTCGATATAACCCTTACCTGTTCGCCAAATACTTCGAAGATAATGTAGCGACCACCGTACCGCACGAAGTAGCCCATTATGTTGTCGACATGCTCTACGGTGCCAGCAACGTCAAACCCCACGGCCTCGAGTGGCAACGGGTCATGCGATCGTTCGGCACTGAACCCAGAGCCACGGCAAGCTACGACCTGTCGGGAATACCCGTACGCCGACAGAAACGACACGCCTATCAGTGCGCTTGCACTTTGCACTCTATCAGCACCGCACGCCACAACCGCATATTGGGCGGCAAGGCTCGTTACTACTGCCGCAATTGCAACACAGCACTGAAATTGGCAAATTCGGAATAATGGAAACTCTGATTTATTCAGAGTTTCCATAATAAATTTATCGGTAGCCAACCCTTTTCCGGATCTCCTGCGTTTACCCCAGTGTGCAAACAAAAACACACAGGAGTAAGCGATGTTCCGAGACAACCAAAATCATCCAATAGCCGTAATGCTGGCGGGCCTGGCCATGCTCTTGACGATTACGCTGACGCCGGCCTGTGCGCCTCAGCGGCAACAGGATCCGGACAACCAGGCCGCTTCGACATCGATCGGCATCGTTACGCCAGATAACACCGCGGAACAGCGCAGCCTCGTTTCAGCCCGGGAGCCCCGGACTTCGGGAAGGGACGAGTCGGCAGAGGCTGAACTCAACGTAAGCAACGACACATTACCACCACACTCCGAGCAATTCAGAGCGCCAGCCAGCGCTCTGCTGCGCGCTGCATCAGACCTAGCAGTGATCAGAACGCCGAGCGAGTCGGTTAATCGTGAAAACTACGCCCACTTCGATGACCATGGCATCAAACAGGTTGCCGACGCACCGGTTTCGACCTTCAGCGTTGACGTCGATACCGGCGCTTACAGCAATGTGCGTCGCATGCTGAACAACGGGCAGCGGCCCAGACAAGATGCTGTCCGAGTCGAAGAGCTGGTGAACTATTTCTCTTACGACTACGCGTCGCCCGCCTCGGCGCGCGAGCCCTTCAGTATCACCACAGAGATCAGCACAAGCCCCTGGAACAGCAACACCCAGCTCCTGCATATCGGCATCAAGGGGTATGACAGCGCCGACGCGACGCTGCCCGCTTCGAATCTGGTGTTTCTGGTCGACGTTTCAGGCTCGATGAAATCAGCCGACAAGCTCGGACTGCTGAAAGCCGCACTCGCGCTGCTGAGCAAGCAGCTGCGCGCCGAAGATCGCATTTCAATCGTGGCCTATGCGGGCGCCAGTGGCGTCGTCCTCGAGCCGGTCGCTGGCAATGAACACAGCAAGATCAGCCAGGCACTGGATTCGCTGTCTGCCGGTGGACGCACCAATGGTGCGGCCGGTATCCGCACCGCCTATCAGCTCGCCGAGCAATCGTTCCTCGAGAACGGTATCAATCGGGTCATACTCGCCACCGACGGCGACTTCAATGTCGGCACCGTGAGCTTCGAGGCACTGAAAGATCTGATTGAAGAGAAACGCAAATCTGGCATTTCGCTGACGACGCTTGGCTTCGGGACCGGCAATTATAACGATCACCTGATGGAGCAGCTGGCCGATACTGGTAATGGCAATTACGCCTATATCGATACCTTGAACGAGGCGCAAAAAGTATTGGTCGATGAAATGCACTCAACGCTCAACACCATTGCGAAGGATGTTAAGATCCAAATCGAGTTCAATCCGGCGGTGGTCGCAGAGTATCGGTTGATTGGCTATGAAAACCGCGCGCTCACACGCGAAGATTTCAATAACGACAAAGTCGATGCCGGCGAGATCGGCGCCGGACACACGGTTACTGCGTTGTATGAGATCAATCTGGTCGACAGCGGCACCAGGAGTATCGACCCACTGCGCTACAGCAAAGCCGCAGCTGTGACCGCCAGTCATGATGACGAGATCGCACTGCTGCGACTGCGTTACAAACTACCGCACAGGGACAGCAGCAAGCTGATCGAGCGCCCGATTCTGCTCGCCAACATCGAGAAAGAGCTGGCCAAAACCAGCACAAGTTTTCGGTTCTCAGCTTCGGTCGCGGGTTTCGGGCAGCTGCTTCGAGGAGGCAAATACACCGCGGACTTTAGTTATGATGATGTACTGGAACTAGCACGGCTGTCACGTGGCGATGACCCTTTTGGCTATCGCGGCGAATTTATCTCGTTAGTCAATCTGGCCAAAACCCTGGCAACGAATCCAGGATCGTAGCTGGCCCGCATTTCTCACCAGGCGGCGACGCATATTGACAGTGTATTGGCCAGACCGAGCAAGTTGCGATGATCGACAATACAGTGTGTTTTTCAAGCATGCCTATCACGGTTCAGGCTGGTCTTCGTGCCCGTAAGCTTGCTCTTCACTCAAACCGTAGCTA
>JARFQK010000412.1 GCA_029287815.1 Gammaproteobacteria bacterium | reverse complement strand
TGTCTTACCAGCGGACGAGATGATCGCGCTGAGATTTGGGTCCACAAAGGATTTTGCGAAGGAGCGGAATAACCGAGTGTATTTCCGACTGAGCAAAATGCTTTGTGGATTCAAAGATCAAGTGAGGGCTCGTCCATCTGGTGAGACAGGCGGGCTCCGTCCTGCGCCTGCTCCCGTGATCCTGGTGAGAAATGCGGGCTAATCGAATTCTATGGATTGCAGTGCTGGTTGGCGTTTTTGTCTGGTCGGCAGTCGAGCCCAAGGACCGGATCACCTGGCTCCTCGAAGTTTTCCCGGTCATCATCGGGGTCGGCGTGCTCGCCTTAACGTACAACCGATTCAGGTTGACGCAACTGGTGTATGTGCTGATCCTGCTACACAGTATCGTATTGCTGGTTGGTGGTCATTATACTTACGCAGAGGTGCCCCTTTTCGAGGAGATGAAGGGCCTGTTTGGCTTTGAGCGCAATAATTTCGACAAGCTGGGCCATTTCATGCAGGGTTTGGTTCCGGCGATGATTGCCAGGGAGTTGATTATCCGACTGAACATCGTGCAAGGCAGAAACTGGCGCAGTTTCTTCATCGTTTGTTTCTGCCTCGCCCTGAGTGCATTCTATGAGCTGCTCGAATGGTGGGTTGCGCTGGTCAGTGAAGAGGCCGCCGAAGCCTTTCTGGGAATGCAAGGTTACGAGTGGGACACCCAGTCTGACATGGGCTACGCGTTGATCGGCGCGTTGACCGGCCTCGTGTTCCTGTCTGGATTGCATGACCGGCAACTGAAAGAATGCCTGTCAAAAACAGCACGATCATCATGAAAGTCGATCAGGGGTTCCGCAGCGCCTTTCCTGCAGAGTCGAAGATCCTGTTGCTGTTGCTGGTATTCATATCATTCTGTCTGGTTGTCGGTTTGGTATCGCCGATTTTGACGCTGGAAAAGTTTTACCTGATCCAGAATACCTTTTCGATTCTGTCTGGTCTGTTTCAACTGCTGCAAGAGGGCAAATATTTTCTGTTTGTGATCATACTTTTGTTCAGTGTGGTGTTGCCCGTGGCCAAGCTTGCGGTATTATTCAGACTGCTCACGACGACAACAATGCGTTCTGCCAGGCTCGACCGTTATATTCACTTGATGCATCAATACGGCAAGTGGTCGATGCTGGATGTGTTCGTTGTTGCCTTGCTTGTGGTCGCGGTGAAATTGGGTGCTATCGCCAGCGTCGAAACGCATTTCGGTTTGTATGCATTCGCGACAGCGGTATTGCTGACGATGGCGTTGACGGCGCGAGTGATCTATCTGGCCGGCAAGCTGGATAAAGAGCAGGCGTCCGACCCTGCGGCTTGAGCATGCGATGATCAGCGCTATAATTCGGCGACATAATAGCGAGGACGAATATTTCACCGCCGAAGGCTGTCATATCACCGAATTGTCGAACTTCGCCGACGACCCTGGTCTCTCGATCGCACGTGCGCGCGTCGAACCGGGCAGGACGACGCGCTGGCACCGGCTGCATGATACCGTTGAGCGCTATGTGATCGTTTCTGGCAAGGGGCGCGTCGAAGTCGGTGATCTGCCGCCGACCACGGTAGGTGTCGGTGACGTGGTCTTGATTCCTGCCATGTGCCGGCAGCGAATCAGCAATATTGGTGATACGGATCTGATTTTTCTGGCGATTTGCACGCCAAGATTCTCAGATTGGGTTTATCAAGATCTCGATCATAATTTTAACGAATATTTTCCAACGGAGAGTAAAATGCTGGAGAAAAACCAGTCAGCACCCGAATTCACGGCCGTTGATCAGGATGGTAATGAGATAAAGATGTCCGATTTTGCCGGGACCCATAATGTTGTTCTTTATTTTTATCCCAAGGATGATACCCCGGGATGCACGGTTGAAGCGCAGCAGTTCACCGCGCTAGCGAATGAGTTCGCTGAACTTGATACCGTTATCATCGGCGTCAGCAAAGACTCCTGCGAGAGTCACCGGGCCTTTATTGAAAAATACGCATTGAACGTGAAGCTCTTGGCTGATACGACCGGCGAAGTGTGCGAGCGTTACGGCGTCTGGCAGGAAAAGGAAAAGAACGGTCAGAAGAAGATGGGCATCGTTCGTTCGACCTTTGTCGTCGACAAGCACGGCGTTCTGACCGACGCGATCTACAATGTCAGCGCTGACGGGCATGCCGAGGCGATTCTTGCTAAGATCAGGCAGCTTTAACATGCTGATAGCTGGATGGTTATGAGACTAGTGAAGAAGCTGCGTTATTTCTGCGCGCCGATCGCGACCGCCTGCCTTGTTTTGGTGCTGGCCTCCTGCGCGACCTCGCCCGAAGGTCGATCGCAACTTCGCTTGCTGCCGGAGGACCAGATCAACAGCATGGGTGTGCAAAGCTTCGAGCAAATCAAACAGACAACCGCGGAGAGCGATGACGCCAAGGTACGCGCCTATATTCAGTGTATTGCGAATGCGATCATTCCCCAGCTGGATGAGGACAACGATCCGGCGTTGTGGGAGGTGCGCGTATTCGCCGAAGACCAGGCCAATGCCTTTGCGCTGCCAGGTAACAAGATCGGGGTCTACGAGGGTCTGCTGAAGTACGCGCAGAATCAACACCAGGTCGCTGCCGTGATCGGACATGAGTTGGCGCACGTGATCGCACAGCACGGCAATGAGCGGGTGTCTGACCAGCTGGCGGCGCAGACCGGTATCGCGATAGCAGCCGTAGCGCTCGGTGCCAGCGATACCAGCGACTCCAGCAAGAAGATGATACTTGCTGGTCTCGGAGTCGGCGTGCAATACGGCATCATCTTGCCGTTCAGTCGAACACACGAGTCGGAGGCTGACGTGATCGGTCTGGATCTGATGGCGGCATCTGGCTTCAATCCGACCGAAAGCGTCACGCTCTGGCAGAATATGTCAAAGGCCGGTAGCCAGCCTCCGGAGTTTCTGTCCACTCATCCTTCCAGCACCACCCGCATCAAGGACTTGAACGCTCGAATGCCATTGGCTTTGGAGAGATATTACCAGGCGCGGGCAAAAAACCTGAAACCGAACTGCAGCCTGAAATGAGACATCGACGTGTCAGGCTGCGGCTGAATTGAGGCTAGCCCGCATTTCTCACCAAGCGGCGTTGAGAACTGATAAGGCACTGGGTCTTTTGAGAAAATTGGAATGATCGAAAATACAGTGTGTTTGTCGACAGCGGCTATCACGGTTCAGGCTGGTCTTCGCCTGCCCAAGATCGTAGGGTGTGCCGTGCGCACCAGAAGCGGCCACCGAACTGAAGATGCGCGGTGCGCATCGCGCACCCTACGGTCTCTTCACTCAAACCGCAGCTATGGCTTCGGTTTTCGCTCCAGAGCTGCGCTTACGAACACGAATCCTGCGCCTGCTCCGGTGATCGTGGTGAGAAATTCGGGCTAGTGCAGGAACAAGGCAGTGTAGGTTGAAACATGACGGCCCTTGAAAAATCTGCCGTCAAGCAACTCAGAAATCGCATTTGCCCCGGTCTGGCTACATGTCAGATCGACCCAGGCAACTACGTGCTCCGGGACATCGGCGTCGTTCACATGAAT
>JARFQK010000357.1 GCA_029287815.1 Gammaproteobacteria bacterium | reverse complement strand
CAACGTCTCCCGTGGCCTGGCCTCCCCGATCACGCTCGAGCCGGACCACAACGACATCATGGCCGCGCGCGATTGTGGTTTTCTGCAGATCCACTGCTCGACCTGCCAGGAAGTGCTGGACAGCACGCTGATGGCCTTCCGACTGGCCGAACACGAGCGCATCCGCCTGCCGGTGATCGTAAACATGGACGGGTTTTATCTGTCGTTCACGCGCGAGCCGGTCGAGGTACCAGACCCCGCGGCCGCGAAGCGTTTTGTCGGCGACTACGATGCCGAGAACATCCGCTTTCGCGCCAGCGCGCCAGTCAGTCAGGCCGTCGCAGTTATCGGCGGCGCGCCTTATTCCTATTTTCGCTACGAGACCCACATGGCCGCGCAGAACGGCCTCGATGTCTACGACGAACTCAGCATCGCATTCGCCGATCAGTTCGACCGCAGTTACCCGGCGATCGACGCTTATCGCAGCGAGGATGCCGACATCGTCTTCGTAATGTTGGGCTCGTTTGCGACCAAGGCCAAGGCCGCGGTCGACCGCCTGCGCGCAGCTGGTCACAGCGTCGGGTTGTTGCGCCCACGCCTGATCCGCCCATTTCCGGCGGAGCTATTTCGTAATTTACTCGCCGGCAAAGCCGCCGCCGCGGTGATCGACCAGAATCTGTCGACCGGCATGGGCGGCGTGCTCCATGCCGAGCTTGCCGCGGCGCTTTATGGCGTCGCCGATGCGCCATCACGACTACTGAGTTTCATCGGTGGACTCGGCGGCCGCGACATCAGCCTGGAAGAGTTCTATCAGATCGCCGAGGTCACGCGCACCGCGGTCGCCGAACAGAAGACGCCGCCGCCGCGCCTGCTCTATACCGAGCAGGAGCTGCGCGAAATGCGCAAGCTGCAGGCGGTGGCCAGCGTCGAGCGCGATGAACTCAACAATAGCAAAGGATTAAGCCGTGACTAGTCAGACCGTGCACCTTTACCGCAGCATGAAAGAGCTGCCGTCGACCCATCTGCTCGGTACCGGTACCCCGATGTGCGCCGGCTGTGGCGGACTGGAGGCGCTGAATCAGCTCTACGACATCATCGGCGAAAGATCGGTGTTCATCAACGCGGCTGGCTGCATGACGCTGTTATCAGTCTACCCGTTCACGCCATTCCGCGGCTCCTGGCTGTACACAGCGATGGCATCGGCACCGGCCGGCGCCCAGGGCGTGCGCGATGCACTGGACATCCTGATCGAGAAACAACGCATAGCCGCCGACGAAGACATGCAGGTCGTCGTATTGACTGGCGACGGCTCCGCTTACGGCATGGGCCTGTCGGCGACCTCCGGCGCGATCGAACGCAATCTCGATTTTCTGTACATCTGCTACGACAACGAGGGCTACGGCAACACCGGCCAGCAGTTTTCCGGGGCGACACCCCATGGGGCTCGGACATCGACCAGCCGCGGGCCGCGCGGTTATCCGGGCTTCAAGAAAGACCTGTTCGCGATCTGGGCCGCGCACAAACCGGCCTATGTCGCGACCGTCGCCGGCGCCGAACCGGTCGACCTCGCGCGCAAGATCGAGAAAGCGATGAGCATCAAAGGCCCACGTCTGCTGATCGCGTTGTCACCCTGCCCAACCGGCTGGGACTATGATCCGAAGGACACGGTCACGGTCGGCAAGCTCGCGGTAAAAACCGGCGTCTGGCCGCTGAAAGAATATATCGACGGCAAGGTCATGCACACGAAACCACCGAGAGAGCGCGAGCCGGTCGAGGAGTACCTTAAGCTGCAGGGACGCTACAAGCACCTGTTCGAACCGAAACGCAACGACAAACTGATCGCCGAGATCCAGCAAAAGGTCGATCTTTACTGGAACCAGATCGACTGACGAAGTCAGATCCGACCCATGACCCAGCGGGCAAAAAGTTATTTCCATCGCGGCGGTGAGTCGCCGCTGCTGGGTGCAACGATCCCCGAGCATCTTGCCGAGATAACCGCGCGCTTTGCCGATTGCGAAGCGATCGTGTCATTGCCGCAACAACGGCGCCTGAGTTACCGGGCTTTGTCTGATGCAGTCGATGACCTGGCCAAAGGGCTCATCGCAACAGGATTCAACAAAGGCGAACGCATCGGCATCTGGTCGACCAACAACATCGAGTGGCTGCTGCTGCAGATGGCCAGCGCGCGCATCGGCGCGGTGCTGGTCAACGTCAACCCGGCCTACCGTTTGCGCGAACTCGCCTATGCGCTGCAGCGCTCCGAGGTACAGGGCGTTTTTACGATACCGGCTTTTCGCAGCAGTGACTATGTCGGCATGCTGGTGGAACTGATCCCCGAATTGAAAAAAGCCCAAACAAACAGGCTGCGAAACAGCGCTTTCCCGCAGCTGCGCAAGGTCGTCGTATACGACCCCAGCGATGCGGAACAAACCCAAAAGCCCCACGACGGTTTCACAACCTGGCAGGAGGTGATCAAAGCCGGCGACGGCATCACCGCTGAGGCACTCGACGCCGTGACCACAACGCTGGACCGCGATGATGCGATCAATATCCAGTACACCTCCGGCACCACCGGCTTCCCAAAGGCGGTCTTACTGACACACCACAATATCCTGAACAACGCCTGGTTCTCGGCCAAAGCGATGCACCTCAGCGAGCAGGACCGTCTGTGCGTACCGGTACCCTTCTATCATTGCTTCGGTATGGTGCTGGCCAACCTGTTGTGCCTGTCCGTTGGCGCCTGCATCGTGATCCCGTCAGAACATTTCGACGCAGCGGAGGTACTGAAAGCAATCGAAGCCGAACGCTGCACTGCAGTCCACGGCGTGCCGACCATGTTCATCGCCGAACTCGAACACGAGGACTTCAAGCATTACGATCTGTCCAGTCTGCGCACCGGCATCATGGCCGGCGCGCCCTGCCCGCCTGCGCTGATGAAACGCGTGATGAACGAGATGCATTGCAAAAAAATACTGATCGGCTATGGCGAAACCGAAGCCTCGCCGCTGACCCACCTCACCACCCGCGACGACAGCCTGGACCGGCGCACCGAAACCGTCGGCAAGAACCTGCCCCACCAGGAAGTCAAGATCGTCAGCACCGACAGCGGTGAGACCGTCCCGCTCGGCGAGATCGGCGAGATCTGCTTTCGCGGCTATCACGTCATGCGCGGTTACTACGGCGAGCCCGACAAGACCGCTGAAGCGATCGATGAAAACGGCTGGCTGTTCTCCGGCGATCTTGGCACGATGGACGCCGACGGCTACGTGTGCATCACCGGCCGACGCAAGGAAATGATTATCCGTGGCGGCGAGAACATCTACCCGAAGGAAATCGAGACCTTTTTGTTCACCCACCCAAAGATCGCCCAGGTCGCGGTATTCGGCGTGCCGGACAAACTATACGGCGAAGCCATCGCGGCCTGGATCCAGCTGCACCACGGCGAGCGTTGCGACGAAGAAGAAATCCGCGACTACTGCAAAGACCAGATCGCGCATTTCAAAATCCCAAAATACATCAGCTTCGTCGACGAATTCCCGATGACCGTGACCGGCAAGCTGCAAAAATACCGTATGCGCGACATTGCAATAGAGCAGCTGGGCCTCGAACACTAAATTCGTAGCGCGCGCGGCGAGCACCCTTCCGGTGTCAGGTCTTTCATTGTGCAACCGATCTATCAACGAAAAATGAAAGACCTGACACCGTTGAGGTTAACGGAAATTATTGGCGTATTGTGCTACATGCATAGAGAGCGATGCTCATTTCGAAACGACGGCGAGAGGACCACCAGATTGTGATGCCGCTGTCTTGGCTCGCATGGACGTAGGTGTTTTAAGGTGGGAGTGACTAATGAATTACGCGGTTCTGCGAAAGCTTTATGACAAAAGCGTGCATTTTTTGATTGTTGCAAGTGCGCTGTTTGGCCTGCTGGTAGGACCTTTTATCGTTTACAAATTCCTGTCAGATCCTACCGCTGGCATTCCCGCTGCTGTCTCTTATACACATCT
>JARFQK010000304.1 GCA_029287815.1 Gammaproteobacteria bacterium | reverse complement strand
ATCGAACTTGGCCTTGATGCGAGTGACTTCACCCGGGTAGGCGATCACCGTGTCCTTCCAACCCATTTCCCAGGGCTCGGGCGGACGCACCGCACCACCGATGATCTCGCGGTTGACCACTTCGAACTTGACCAGGTGCAGATGTATCGGGTGGCCGTCGGCCGACCAGTTCCAGAACTCCCAGGTCTCGATGTCGTTCTTCTGTGGATTCTGCGCGATCGGATCGTCCCACAGCTGAACTTCACCACCACCGGATCCGTTGACACCGAGCACGGCTTCTCTTGGCCCGAACGGCTCACCGCCCTGCGGGCAATTAGGCGGCAGGTTCGATCCAACAGGATGACCCGGCACCCAGTCGATCACACCCGTTACCGCGTCAATATCGACACAGATCAGGCTGGATTCCTCTTCCAGCAGCGCAAGGTCCTGCGTAAAGCCCGATGGGCCGAGCTTGGGCACACCACCGGGGTTGTGATCAAGCACGAGTTCGGCCGGATGCGTACTGCTGTCGCCGCGATTCAGTGACTTCTCTACGACAAACTGCATCACCTGGCCGGTCGTGGCCGGGTCAGCCGGAACGTCGGGGAAGCCGCCGAAAGGAGCATCCGGGCCGGTGTTGATCATCCGAACGGTGGTGCCATTTTTCAGGCCGCTGAAGTCGACGATCACGTCGGCGCGCTCAGCCGGACCGACCAGCAAGGCCTGCTCCGCGAACGTGCCTGGAACAGGTGTTACACCGGAGCCGACGTCGCTGCCGTTACCCGGTAAAGGGGTCGCAAAACCGGACTCGATCCTCACGACCTTTGGCAGTAGACCCTGCTCGGCACCGATCTGGTAGAACGGGATTTCGTGCCCATAGCTGCCGTCGGGATTGACTACGAACAGAGCCATATTCAGGAAACGCGAGTCGGCGGCGTTTACTATCCGGAAGCGATAGCGTTCCTGGGCAACCTCGAGCTGCGGCCAGGTGCGGCCGTTGACCACCATGGTGTTGAAGAATGCTTCTGGATTCCACGCTGGGGCAATGTCGGAGATGCCCTGAGGCATGAACGGAATGTTCAGATCGGCATTTTCGACAAAATCATCACCCTCACCTAACCCTTCAAAGAAAGCGCGGTCAGCAGGATAAAATTGCGTGCCGTCAGCATTGAAGGACTTCGGCTGGATCGCGAGTGGAATCTCGCGTATGTGGTCCCGTACGCAGCCCTCGCCAGATGAGCAGTTGGGATCCTGACCATACTTCGGCGCGGGACCGGGCAGCGTGCCTGAAATCAGACCCGACTCGCCGTCGTTTTTACCGTCGCGGATCAACCAGAAACCCGCACCAGCGGCATAAACGTTCATGCGTGTGATGCCGAGCGTATGATCGTGATACCACAGTGTGGTCGAGGGCTGGTCGTTCGGGTACAGATCGAGAGAGTATCCCTTACCAAGCGCGTTCTCGGTATCGAGACCTTCAGCACTTTCGAAGAAGGTACCATTGCAGTCAAAATCATCTGCTGTCGTGGCGGTCTTGGGATAATCCGGCACGTTGGTGCAGTCGACATTGCTCGCTTGCGGTAACCACCAGGCTTCGGGGTAACCGTCACTACCCGGGCCAACATGCGCGCCGTGCACGTGCACGACCATAGGGATCGGACCAAAGTAAGGTTCAGCAGAGGTTCCGCGGCAGTCGGTTTCACCATGAGGTCCCTGGACACCATTCCGGCAATCCTGAGCCGGTGCCGCCCAGTGCAGCGTCTGATCGATTATCGGGTTGCCATCGTCGTCCTGGATGATGTGCGGGCGGTAACGGCATGCAAAATCCCGTAATGCCGCGTACCTGGCTCCCTGGAATTTATCACCGTAGCAATATTCCGGACTGATGACCAGCTCATTCCTCCACTGCATATTTGTCGGCGTGTCCTTTGTCACTTCGATCGTGAAACTTGGATTGTAGAAGGTGCTCGAATCAGCGGGATTGCCGTAAGCCCAGAGGGGCGTCTTCGGAAATCCGTCCGGTAGGACCTGTTGCAATATCTGCCTTTGCGCGACCGTAGCATGCATTTCCTCGCCATGGTCATCGTAAAGCACTGGCGGGATCACCAGCGGAGTGATGTACTTTGGGATTGATAACGGGTCCAGCGAACCGCCTGGCGCGGCCCCACTTGATGGTGACTCGCTACTTGCTGATACCGATAGGGTACCGGCCAGCAGCGGTAGACATAAAAGCACCCCACACAGGATGCCGAATTTACTTTGACTCATTTGCCTAACTCCTCCTCGGATCAGAAAATCGGCGTATTCGACCTGATTCCCGCCCCTCAATTTGAACGCATTTCTCGCTTACCCTATATCCGCGTCCGGCAGTGAAGCCGCGTTTTACTTCTCTGCCGTTGCGGCTCAGATGGTGCGACTGGGAATCGTTGCCGTTCTCAGCCATCAAGCGAACATCGAGCAAATCTCATGCCAAGCTGGCGCGAGCATCGCCAGAACAGTCGCTACACCGCGTCGTACCGGCATTTCACGCTCTGTTGTCAGGGCAGCTAAGAAGTCCCTGCACTCCTGTGGTGTAAACAAATGTAAAAGATGTCATACAGACTTGAGACCCAGGGCAGCCTGCGGAAGCACGACTAACTGACAAAAGTGACATGTCATGAGTGATTTCACACATCGATTCTCGGAACAAAGCAAGCAGTTAGCATTTTTTGCCCACGGGGTCGCGACCTGACAAGACTGACAGTTATTAACATATGTTTGCATTGTAAAGAAAATCGACGCGGATTACACCATTTCAGGCAGGCATGGCGAACTCGGATGTTCCGAGGATCCGACCACTGGAATAGCATGCGACTCTCTTTGCGACCGGCGCTGCCGGCAAGCATGAACCAGTGGGTACAGTACGCGTGTCGGCATACTCGCCTTGTCGGGGCGGCGACGCTCGACCGACTCGCGACTCTCTGTCGGTTCTTCGGCAGCTGATGGACCGAACGGATTAACGCAGATTCAGCTTGTTGAGCTTGCGATAGACCGTGCGTTCGCTGATGCCGAGGAAATCCGCTACCTTCTTTCTGTTGCCATCGAAACGCTCCAGCAGTTGCCTGATGTGGTCTGCCTCAAGGTCTTGCAGTGAGGATGGCGGCTGGGACGGCGTCGGCTGTGCTGGTGTAGCAATCTGCGTATCGTCAGCGTTGATGCCCTCCTGCTTCTGACGAGTCTGCGGCAGATTCGACATCACGCTGCGGATCAACCCAGCGTTGATTTGCCGATCCTGGCAGTGGGTGGCCGCGATGAAAAGCACGTTGCGTAATTCGCGCACGTTGCCCGGATAGGGGTAGCGTTTGAGCTCTTCATAGCTGTCGGGATGCAACTGATAACTGCCGCGCATGGTACGGTTGATGCGCTCGAGCAGGTTGCGCGCCAGTGCTGGCACATCATCGATACGCTCGCGCAACGGGGGCAGGCGGATGTTCAGGCAGGCAATGCGGTAGTACAGGTCTTCGCGAAAAAGGCCGTTCTGCACCGACTCCAACAGGTGGCGGTTGCTGGCGCAGATGATGCGCACATCCGCCTTGCAGGCTTGCTTGGCGCCGACGCGGCGGTATTGTCCGCATTCCAGAACGCGCAGTAACTTGGCCTGCTGCGCCATCGGCAGATCGCAGATCTCGTCGAGAAAAACCGTGCCGCCATCAGCGAGCTCGATCAAACCCTGGTGCTCGCCGCTGCCCGGAAATGCGCCGTTGACGTGGCCAAACATTGCAGACTCGAACAGATTTTCTGCCGAGACGGCGCTGTCGACCACCTGAAAGGGCCTGTCGGCGCGTGCGGAATGCGCGTGAATGTATTCGGCCGCGACTTCCTTGCCGGTGCCGGTTTCTCCCTGCAACAGCACCGGCGCCTCGGAGCCGGCCGCCACCTCGAGCTGTTGCCGGCAGGCCAGGAACGCCGGTGCCTCACCGACCATGCGCTCCCCGTTGCGGCGACGATCCTCCGGTGACGCAATCTCATCGATGCTCTCGCCCATGTATAACACACCGTTGGAGCCCATCAGCGGATAGGCGGACATCCTGACGCGGTGCCTACCGTTGTTGATGTCACATTGATGCTGCGCGCAAATGCTACCGCCATCAGAAGCAAACATCCGGTCGTGGGGACAGGCCTTACCGCTATGGCTGCACGGTATCGCGCTGCGGTAGCTGGCCTCGTGGCATTTCGTACCCACGGCCGCCCCATCCAGGTGGCCAAAGGTTTTTTCGTAGGCCTCATTGACCGCAACGATGCGGTAATTCCTATCGATGATCATGAAAGGTTTTTCGTGGCTGTTGACCACGGATTCGAGTTCGATCGATGGGACCTCTTGATCCATTATTATCTCCGCGACGCTGGCAACGACCGCAGACCCGCGTCATGTCATTTTTGTCGCATTTATCGATTAGATTTGACAGTTTACCCGACGACAATGTCAGAGTTATGACAAATGTCAATAAATGTAACGCTCGTTTTTGATCATAGGGTACGCACGCTGAGTGATTATCGCAATACAACCGCACCCTAGCCCGCATTTCTCACCAGGCGGCGTAGAGAACTGGCAAGGCATTGGCTCTTTTGAGAGAACTCGAATGTTCGAAAATACAGCGTGTTTTTCAACAGCGCCTATCACGGTTCAGGCTGGTCTT
>JARFQK010000303.1 GCA_029287815.1 Gammaproteobacteria bacterium | reverse complement strand
CTCGGTCATCTTTGGTCCCGGTGACAGCTTTTTGAATCGTTTTGCCGATTTACTCAAGAGCATGCCCTATTTCTTTCCGCTGGCATGCCCCCAGTCACGATTTGCCCCGGTTTATGTCGGCGATGTTGCTGATCGCTTCGTGCGGGCGCTGAGTGACAAATCGACCTTTGGCAAGCGCTACGATCTCTGCGGGCCGGAAGTCTATTCGCTCAAGGAGCTGGTCGAGTACACGGCGAGAATACTCGGCCTGAGAAGACGCGTGATGCCGCTACCGGATTGGATCAGCAAAATGCAGGCCTATGCACTTGAATGGTTTCCTGGCAAACCCTTCTCGATAGACAATTACAACTCGTTGAAACTCGATAGCGTTTGCGAACAAACCAACCATGAACCCACCTCGCTCGATATGGTTGTGCCTGCTTACCTGGGCACGGCCAACCGTGAAGCCACTTATGACGGCCTACGCAAGCAGGCGCGCCAGCCTTGATGACCTTGACTCCAGAAAAGTCCCTGGTCGTGCGCTGCCTGCAAAAGATCCTGCCTGCTGAATGCGTACTGCATGAAACGGAGGACTTGAGGCCATACGAGTGTGACGGTCTGTCCGCTTATCAACGCGTGCCCATGGTCGTGGTGCTGCCGGAGACCGCTGAACAGATCAAACAGATCTTGAGCTTTTGCACGACCCGTAAAATTCCTGTGGTTGCACGCGGCGCCGGGACAGGTCTCTCTGGTGGCGCACTACCGTTGGACGATGGCATTCTGCTCAGCCTGGCCAAATTCGATCGCATCCTGAAAGTCAATCTGGACAATCTCACGGCCGTGGTGCAACCCGGCGTGCGCAACCTGGCGATATCCGAGGCCGTGAGTGCTCATGGACTCTACTACGCACCCGACCCGTCTTCACAGATTGCCTGTTCGATTGGCGGCAATGTGGCCGAGAATGCCGGCGGCGTGCACTGCCTCAAATACGGACTGACAGTGCATAACATCATCAAGCTCGAGGTTCTGACGATGCAAGGCGACAGCTTGACGATTGGCGGCGATGCCTTCGACAGCCCAGGCTACGACCTGCTCGCATTGATGACCGGCTCGGAGGGCCTGCTCGGAATTATCACCGAGATTACCGTGAGGTTGCTGCCCAAACCGGAAACCGCGAAGGTCATACTGGCTGCCTTCGATGATGTCGCCACAGCGGGGCAGGCGGTCAGCAATATCATCGCTGGGGGCATACTGCCGGCCGGTCTTGAGTTGATGGACCATGCTGCGATCGGCGCGGCCGATGATTTCGTCAACGCCGGTTATCCCCGTGATGCGGCGGCGATCCTGTTATGCGAAATCGATGGCGGCACGGCCGAGGTCACCGATCAATTGTCTCGCGCCCACCGGGTGCTGGAACGTTCTGGCGCAACTCAAATACAGGTTGCCGAGGATGAGCAGCAGCGCAACAAGTTCTGGGCGGGCCGCAAGGCCGCTTTCCCGGCCGTGGGCCGGCTGGCGCCCGATTACTATTGCATGGATGGTACGATCCCCCGCCATCAGATCGCCGGCGTGCTCACCCGGATCAGCGAACTCTCTGATGAATACGGATTACCGATCGTCAACGTGTTCCACGCCGGTGATGGCAACCTGCACCCCTTGATACTCTACGACGCGAATATCGAGGGCGAACTGGAGAAAACCGAAGAACTGGGCGGCAAAATCCTCGAAGTCTGCGTCGAGGTCGGTGGTACGATCACCGGGGAGCACGGCGTAGGTATCGAAAAGATCAATCAGATGTGCGTGCAGTTCAATGCCCAGGAACTGACTCAGTTCCACGCGATCAAGCGCGCGTTCGATCCGGATGAATTACTCAATCCCGGGAAAGCCATCCCCACCCTGCACCGCTGTGCGGAATTCGGTGCGATGCATGTGCATCACGGTCAGCTGCCCCATCCGGAATTGGAGCGGTTTTAGCCCGCAATTCACACTGTCAGAGTCATGCCGAATGATCAAGACAAGACCGAGCTGTTGTGCGAGCAAGTCTTGCATGCCTGCAATAACAATAAACCGCTGGCGATCAGGGCTGGTAACAGCAAACGCTTTTATGGCAGGGAGGTCGAAGGGGACGCGCTGCTGGTTGACGGACATTTGGGCATACTTTCTTATGAAGCCAGCGAACTCGTGATTACTGCGCGCGCCGGAACGCGCCTGAGCGAAATCGAAGCGGTTCTCGAGCGAAATGGCCAGCAACTTGCGTTCGAGCCACCGATGCATTCGGAGCGATCCACACTCGGTGGTGCTATCGCCAGCGGTTTGTCCGGTCCGGCACGGGCATTCAATGGCGCCGCTCGAGACTTTGTGCTAGGCGCCAAAATCATCAACGGCAAAGCCGAGCTGATGCAGTTCGGCGGCCAGGTCATGAAGAACGTCGCCGGCTATGATGTATCCAGACTCATGGTCGGCGCCCAGGGAACACTGGGGGTCTTGCTGGAAATCTCGCTCAAAGTGTTGCCCAAACCCGAGGCTGAGATGACGCTGACATACGAAGCCGATGCGATTACAGCGCATCGATGGTTGCGCGACTGGCTGCATCGCGGTCTTCCAATCACAGCCAGCTGTCACTATCAACGCAGGCTGTCGCTACGCCTGGGCAGCACCGAGAACAGCCTCAGGGCCGCACACAAAACCATGGGAGGGGAGATAGCGGACAGTGCCATGTGGCCACAGCTGCGCGATCAGACGCACACTTTTTTCGCACAGCCCAACTTGTGGCGCCTGTCGCTTCCGCCATCAGCAGCCCTGGAGAATGACGAAGACTCGCTGATTGAATGGGGCGGCGCACTGCGCTGGAAAGCCTCGAATAACAACTTGTTCGAGAAGGCGCGACGCCTGAACGGTCATGCAACGCGATATCAGTCGAACGCGGCAGCTGCCGGCACCAACCCGGCTCAAGACATTTTCCAGCCGCTGCAACCGACCGTGCTGGCAATCCATCAACGCCTCAAGAAAGCGTTTGATCCGCTCAACATTCTGAATCCAGGCAGGATGTACAAAGAGCTGTGAAGACATCGATCACACTCGCCCATCTGGAAAGTGATCGTGGCAAGGAGGCGAACCGCATATTGCGGAACTGCGTGCACTGTGGTTTTTGCAACGCAACCTGCCCAACCTACCAGCTCACCGGCGACGAACTCGATGGCCCGCGCGGTCGCATCTACCTGATCAAACTGGTTCTCGAGGGCAAGACACCGAGCAAGCTGACTCAAACGCACCTCGACCGCTGCCTGACCTGCAGAAACTGTGAATCAACCTGCCCTTCGGGTGTCGATTATGGCCAGCTGCTTGATATCGGGCGCGCAATCGTGTCGGAACAGAGCAGACGCTCTTTCGCCGAGCGCATCAAACGCTTTGCTGTCAGAAAAGTTTTTCTGACCCGCCCGCTATTCAACACCGCCATCGCAGTAGCACAAATGACGCGACGGCTGCTACCCACCGCGATCCGACAGAAGATTCCGCCCAAACCCGAGCGACGACTGGACTGGCCGCAACGTGATCATGCGCGCAAGATCATCCTGCTGTCGGGTTGTGTGCAACCGGCTCTACAGCCCAATATCGACCGTGCGGCCGCGATCGTGCTCGACAGGCTCGGGATCCAGACCCTCCGTATCCCAACTCAGGGATGCTGTGGCGGCTTGAGTCATCATCTGGATGCACACGACGAGGCACTCGCGTACATTAAAGCCAACATCGAACACTGGTGGCCATACATCGAGAACAACACCGTTGAGGCGATTATTTCGACGGCGACCGGATGCGCGGTCACGCTCAAGGAATACGGCCGCATGCTCGCGAACGATCCTGCCTACCGGGACAAGGCGTCGAAGATCAGCGCCTCAGTCAGGGATCTCAGTGAGTACGTCGCCGATCAGTTGCCACCACAGACATCCACGGGCATGATCGAGCAGAAGATTGCGTTTCATCCGCCCTGCACGCTACAGCATGGCCAGCAAATACGCGATAAAGTCGAGACGATACTCCGGAACTCCGGCAGAGCGCTGGTAACTTTCAACGAAGCCCACCTTTGTTGCGGCTCTGCCGGCACTTACTCGATTCTGCAGAAGTCGATGGCGGACCAATTGCGTCAGCGAAAACTGCACAACATCGAAGCCGCTGAGCCTGATATGATTGTAACTGCCAATATCGGCTGCCTGCTGCACCTGCAAAGCGGCACTCAGATCCCGGTCCGGCACTGGATTGAACTGCTGGTCTGAGCGCGTTCGCCGGCACGTGGTCGTTTTTTCGCATTCGTGGCACAATACCGCCCATTTTCGGAAACCAAACCAGAGCACAGCTCATGAGTATGACTTCATTCAACCCGCCCGTACGCACCCTGATGGGCCCCGGACCTTCTGATGTCCACCCGCGTATCACCTCCGCCATGGCGCGCCCTACGATTGGCCACCTGGACCCTGTTTTTGTCGGCATGATGGATGAAGTGAAGGAAATGCTGCAGTACGCATTCCAGACCACGAACAATTTGACCATGCCGGTATCCGCACCAGGCTCTGCCGGCATGGAAACCACGTTCGTCAACCTGCTCGAACCTGGCGACAAGGCCATCGTCTGCCAGAACGGCGTATTCGGTGGCCGCATGAAGGAGAACGTCGAACGTTGTGGCGCGACACCGATCATGGTTCAGGATGAATGGGGCAAACCGGTCGATCCGCAGAAAGTCGAAGATGCGCTAAAAACCAACCCGGATGCCAAACTGGTTGCATTCGTCCACGCGGAAACCTCGACCGGCGCCCGCTCTGACGCTGATGTGCTGTGCGCACTCGCACACGACCATGATGCGCTGTCGCTGGTCGATTCGGTGACTTCGCTGGGCGGATCGGAGCTCAGGGTCGACGATTGGGGCATCGATGCGATTTACTCCGGCACACAAAAATGCCTGTCCTGCACCCCGGGCATTTCCCCGGTCAGCTTCAGTGAGCGCGCCGTCGACGTGATTACCAAACGCAAGACCAAGGTCCAAAGCTGGTTTCTCGACACCAACCTGATCATGGGTTACTGGGGCCCGAACGCGAAACGCGCCTACCATCACACCGCACCCGTCAACGCGTTGTACGCGCTGCACGAAGCCCTGGTCATGCTGCAGCAGGAAGGCCTGGAGAATTCGTGGAATCGCCATTACAAAAACCACCTTGCGCTGCGAGCTGGACTGGAAGCCATGGGACTGGCCTTCATCGTCGATGAGGCACACCGTCTGCCCCAGCTGAATTCGGTCACCATTCCCGATGGTGTCGACGAGGCCGCTGTGCGCTCAAGACTGCTGAACGAATTCAACCTGGAGATCGGCGCCGGCCTCGGCGCACTGGCGGGCAAGGTCTGGCGTATCGGCCTGATGGGTTACAGTTCACGCGCCGAAAATATATTTCTTTGCCTGTCAGCGCTGGAGGCAGTGCTCAGCGACATCGGTGCGGCCATCAACACCGGGGTTGCACTCGAAGCCGCACAGGCCGAAATGAAATGATCGGTTAGCCCGCATTTCTCACCTGGCGGCGTTGGATACTGATTGCGGGCTCAGCCTGCATCCCTCACTGGTTGTGGTAAATGATCAGCCCGGCACCCGCCATCACCAGAAGCCCGCCGATGATCACACTGGTATTCAGGTGGATATGCCGAAACATCAAATAGGCGAACAATGCGACGAAGACCGGATAGGTTATCTCGATCAGACTCGCCAGTGTCGCATTCTTGCCGGCGATCGATAAATAAAGCAACACGGCACCAGACAAACTGGTCAGGCCAATCGCAGCGATCGCACCCCGCTCGGCCATCGGCAGCGCCGTTACCACATCCAGATCCTTGGCGAGATCACGCAAAAACAGGGGCATCAGCAGCACTACGGGCAGCACCGTCAACAGCAGGACGCTGAAGACCGATATTCGCTTCAGCGCAAAATCGACCAATGGGTAGTGGATGCCCCATACCAGCGCGGCACCCAGCGCCGTGACATACCAGGGTAAATTCATGCTCGCAGCCGTAAAGGTAGATTATGACCTCACTTTAACAAATCCTGCAGCAGCTATGGCAACATATCGGCCCGTATTGAGCCGTTAATTATTGAGCATGAAAACCTATCTTGTAGGCGGGGCGGTCAGAGACGAACTGCTGGGTTATCCGCATAAAGAGAAGGACTGGGTCGTCGTCGGGGCGACCCCGGCGCAGATGATCGCGTCCGGCTTTCAGCAGGTCGGCAAAGACTTTCCAGTCTTTCTGCACCCGGATACCAAAGAGGAATATGCACTGGCCCGCACCGAACGCAAGACCGCGCCAGGCTATAAAGGCTTCGTCGTGCACGCCGATGCCGACGTCACACTAAAGCAGGACCTGGAGCGTCGGGATCTGACAATCAACGCCTTGGCCAAAGACGAAACCGGAGCAGTTATCGACCCGTTCAATGGCCTGGACGACTTAAACGACAGAGTGCTGCGACACGTCTCCGCTGCATTCAGCGAGGATCCGGTGCGCATTCTCAGAGTCGCACGGTTTGCTGCACGCTACGATCACCTGGGATTCAGCGTTGCCGCAGAAACCCTGCAGCTGATGAAAAATATGGTCGCCAACGGTGAAGTCGATGCACTCGTGCCCGAGCGGGTCTGGCAGGAGATGGCGAAGGCGCTCGGCGAACGCAGCCCCTGGCGATTCATCGAGATCCTGCGCGATTGCAATGCACTCGAACACATATTTCCGGAGCTGGATTGCCTGTTCGGAGTACCTCAACCCGCCGAACACCATCCGGAAATTGATAGCGGTATTCACACCCTGATGGTCCTGCAGCAAGCCTGCAAGTTGAGCGAAGACACCCAGGTGCGCTTCGCGGCCCTGGTGCACGACCTCGGCAAGGGCGTGACGCCGCGATCACAATGGCCTCATCACGTGGAGCACGAAGCCCGCGGTGCTGAAATCGTGCTTGATGTCTGCAAACGTCTGCGGATACCCAACGAATACCGCGATCTGGCGGAGCGCACCGCCCGCTTTCACCTGCATTACCACCGTGCGCTCGAGCTCAAACCGAAAACTGTGGTCAGGACACTGGAACAACTGGATGCGTTCAGAAAACCGCTACGCTTCGAAAAATTCCTGCTGGCTTGCGAGGCCGATGCGCGCGGTCGCCCCGGCTATCAAAACAAAGCGTTCCCGCAAGGGGCTTACCTCAGAAAGGCCATTGAGGCTGCCAAATCCGTAGACCTCCAGCCGTTGCTCTTGCAGGGTCACAAAGGTGAGGAGCTGGCAGAAAAAATCAGGCAGGAACGGGTGCGACTGGTCGCCGCGATCGAGAAATAGGCCGGTTGCAGGTCCCGACCGGTCTTTCATCGCTATGGCGCAAAGACGCAAAGGACGGGGAGATGGGGAGGGGTCGCCCGCCAACCCGCATTTGTGAGCCGGACGGACTCGGCGCCAGGGCAGCTTAGCCCGCATTTTTCGACTTTTTTGTTTTCGAGGCGCTTCGATTCAGGCGCCTTAGCTGTAATCTTCTCTGCGTACTTTGCGTCTTCGCGCCTTTGCGTTAGATTGCTTTGTTTCCAATTCAGCGGAGATAGCTCTCCAGCCGGACCAGCACATAACGCAAGCGCGTTCGTGCCAGCGCGATCGCAGCGCAGATACCGATCACGTTGGCCAGCATGTCACCGGCCTCGCTGTAACGAATCGGATCAAAGCCCTGCAGATATTCCAGTGACAGGCCAAGGCAGAAAAACAGAACGGCCCACAGGATCACATAACGCTTGATA
>JARFQK010000302.1 GCA_029287815.1 Gammaproteobacteria bacterium | reverse complement strand
CCGAAATCACTCGAGATCAATGGCATCGATCCTTTCCACCCGTTCCGCATGGCCAAGCCGGAGGACGAGGCGATACGCGAATTCTTCAAATTCGTCAGCACCGATATGAAACAAAGCGGTTGCAAGCGCGCGATCATGATTGGCCACAATACGATGATGGACCTGAATTTCATCAACGCGGCCGCTGACCGAAACCGGATCTCGCGCAATCCGTTTCACCCGTTCAGCACATTCGACACGGTCAGCCTCGCCGGCCTGGCCTATGGTCAGACGGTCCTGTCCAGGGCTGTGGAAGCCGCTGGTCTCGAATGGCACAG
Source organism: Gammaproteobacteria bacterium (assembly GCA_029287815.1). Lineage (GTDB taxonomy): Bacteria > Pseudomonadota > Gammaproteobacteria > SZUA-229 > SZUA-229 > JABDQW01. The sequence goes on along the minus strand of JARFQK010000302.1, from coordinate 3,002 downwards.
CGAAAAAGCACACTCCGCGCTCTACGACGCAACCAAGACTGCGGAATTGTTCTGCAAGATTGTCAATCAGTGGCGTGACGCGGTTGGCCCGGTGTGGATCTGACACCGACCGCACGCGCAAAAGCAGATTTATTGGCTATATTTAAGGAAACTCTGAAAAAATCAGATTTTCCTTGAAAGAGCCAATGCACATTATAAAGAGGCAGGGATAGCGCCATCAAATCGCACTGCGTGGCACGGGGCATGACAAGAAACAACGACATATCCATCGTCATCGTCGATGATCTGCAGTTCAACAGAATCGTTGTAAAGACCGCATTGAAGAAAGCCGGTTATGACGGCGTACGACTCGCCGAAAGCGCCACCCAGGCGCTTGCCATGCTGGCGGAGCAGCCCGCCGACGTGGTCTTGGCGGACTGGATGATGCCGGAAATGGACGGTCTCGAAATGACGGATCGCATTCGCCAGAAAGATGAGGAGGCAGGGACGTACACTGCAATCATACTGTTCACCGCCAACGAAAGCATCGATCTGTTGGTAAAGGCCTTTGAGCACGGTGTCGACGACTATTTGCGCAAGCCGCCCAACCCTCACGAGCTGGCCGCTCGCGTCAATGCGGCTGCACGCATCGCGATCATGCAAAATGATATGCTGGAAACCTCGAGACAACTCCAGGATACGATCCGGAATCTTGAAGAAGTCGCAATGATCGACCCGCTGACCGGGGCTGGAAACAAACGTTTTCTGAACTCACAACTCAAGTCTCGCATATTGCAGGCTTCGTCACGCAATGAGGGCGTTTGTCTGGCAATCCTCGAAATCGACCAGCTCAGTCAGATAAGACAGGAACAAGGTCTGGACATTGCCAACGAAATACTGATCGGTATGCAGCGTCGGCTTCGACGATCCATCAGGCCAACCGATGCGGTCGCACGACTGGAGAGTGATCATTTTGCTGTGTTGATGCACTTTACTGACATGAATAACTATAAGCCCTCTTCGATCGAGCGGCTGCGTGACAGCATCAATCAACGACCATTCAAAACATCCGCCAATGATCTGAAGATATCTGCATCAATTGGCGCCAAGTATTATCGGGGCGACGAAGAGATTCTCTCGGTCAAAGAAATGCTCAAGAAGACCTTCAATAAGCTTGAGGAAGCGACCAGCATGGGCCACAACAGCATTGCATATTGAACGCGCGAAAAAAACCGCCGGATCGGCGGTTTTTTTGCTTGTTGGTTAAGAAAACTAGGCAGCCACTTCGTCGACAAGCTTCTGCAACTCGCCCTTCTCATACATTTCAAGCATGATGTCGTGACCACCGACGAGCTCACCATTGACATAGAGTTGTGGAAATGTCGGCCAGTCAGCATAACGTGGCAGGTTCTGGAACACTTCCATATCCGCGATAACATTAAAGTAGGCGAACTCTTTGCCGCAAGACTTGAGCATTTCAGCAGCACGGCTGGAGAAGCCGCACTGTGGTAGTTGCGGAGTACCCTTCATGAATATGATGACCGGATTGCTCTTGACATGTTCGTCAATTCGCTGCATTACATCGCTCATAATCAACTCCTAGAGATTTCGTTAGTCGCAGGATATGTCCAGACGCTGGATTAATAAACCAGCAGACTTCAAGGGCATTAATTGGGGCGTGTTTATTCGATTTCAAGCAAGCCGCTGAAGCTAGCGAATGGCAGAGGGTGGTCGGCATGACTATCACGAAGCGGGGCGGTGCGGCCTGGAATCGATGTTCTGTTGCAACCATAATTCCAGTGCCGCCATATGCCACAACTTGCTGCCTTGCAGCCGGGTTAGGTAAGCCTCGGGCTTCGCCATCAGCTTTTCCAGGTAAGCCAGATTGTACAGGCCGCGCTTTTTCGCGGCATCGGACAACAAGATCTGTTGCATGAACTCCAGAAACTCACCGCGCACGTATTTCAGTGACGGCATCGGAAAGTAGCCTTTCCTGCGATCGATCACGCTGTCCGGCAATAGGCCACGCGCGATCTGCTTGAGGACATACTTGCCACCACCAGCCAGTTTGAATTCTGGTGGCATCGTCGCTGCCAGTTCGATCACTTCCTGATCGAGGAAAGGAACACGCGCCTCCAGTCCCCAGGCCATGGTCATGTTATCGACCCGCTTGACCGGGTCATCAACGATCAGAGTGGTTACATCCACAGCCAATACCCGGTCGAGGTATTCATCGGCCTCCACGTCGTCCAACAGGTCTGCAAGCAAGCGCGAGGTCACATCATCCGTATGGAAGCGCTCGTCAACGGTTTCAAGATATTCGTCGTGGTCACGATCAAAATAATGCTCGCTGAACCGGCGCACGCCGCGGGTAATGGAATGCTGCATCAGTGGATACCAGAAATAACCACCGAAAACCTCATCAGCACCCTGCCCGCTCTGCACGACCTTCACTTGCTTGGATACCACTTCGGCAAGCAAGTAAAAAGCGACCGCGTCTTGCGCAAACATCGGCTCGGCCATTTGCCGAAACGCTTCCGCCAACCTGGGCAAGACCGCTTCGTTGGGCACCAAAAATCGATGATGATCGGTTGCATAGCGACTGACCACAGCATCCGAGTACTCGAATTCATTGCCCTTTTCTTCCGGCTGGTCTTCAAAGCCGACCGAGAACGTCTTCAGATTCTTTGCGCCGGCCTCGCTGAGCAATGCGACCAGAAGGCTTGAGTCGATCCCGCCTGACAACAACACACCCACCGGCACGTCCGCGATTCTAAGCCGCCGTTCGACCGACCTTCTGAGCGCGTCATGGATAGCTCGAATCCATTCCTCTTCCTGCATTGCCTCGGCTGGACGTGTCGCCGTCAATTTCCAGTAACGCTTTTCCTCAACGTTGCCGTCATCGCTGAACACCAGATAGTGCGCAGGCCGGACCTTGCGAACACCTCTCAAAATCGTGCGTGGCGCAGGTACGACCGCGTGCAATGAAAACAGGTTGTGCAACGCGGCGGCATCGATGGCAG
>JARFQK010000262.1 GCA_029287815.1 Gammaproteobacteria bacterium | reverse complement strand
CGCCAACCTTTGGTGTCGTTGTTCATTATCAGTTGGTGATACATTGGATGCCTGTTGATTATTGGATTTAAGCTATGGTCTGAACTGACGTCGTAAGAGACTAGCAACCAATTATTGAACATGGTATTTTTCATGGTATTCTCATTGGTGCAAACAATAAGGCATTGATATTAAATGGTAAAAAATGCCCGTTTACAATCGAGTTGGAGTAGGGGGGCGTCAGGGATTGGCGTTGAGACATTTGAGTTTTACTCCGACCCAAATTATTTCAATTATTCTACCTATGCTCAAGACCATCTCAACCGCAGTCGACTCAAATGATGTCTTGAACGACAGACGAAGATTATTCTTCGATAAGCAATCTCAAACGTAATGCAAGCAGTCGGTCCGCCCTGGCTTTCGACTGCGGGCAGAAGCCGGTGTATTCCCAGGCCTGGTAGCCCACGAACAGCTGTGCACGCATTTCGAGTTCTTCGCCGCTGAATCCCAGCTCGCGAAATATCCCGCGTAAAAAATCGAGCCGGACGGCATACGCGTGCTCGAAAGCCTGCCTGGCGGCGGGGTCGGTTTGGGCCCAGATAAAGATGGCGGCTTCGAAACGGTTCAGTTCGTAGTCACGTACGATGCGCGCTACGTTTTCCAGTCGTTGCGCTGCAGGTCCTTCGGTCAACGCCTTGTTTGCGGTCACGACCTCGGTGTACTCGTGAGCCCAGTACTCGAGCATATGATCGAGCAAGTCCTGCCGGTCCTTGAAGTGCCAGTAGAATCCACTTCGCGCAACTCCAAGTTGTTTCGCGAGCTTGTCGATACGCACGCCACCGATACCTTCGTTTGCCAGTGCCTCGAGGGCGCAGGCGAGCCACTCGTCCTTGCTTACGCGTTTGAAATGTGTGGTTTTCATGCTGTTTTCAAGAATGCCATCGCTGATGATAGACGCAACCGGATTAAACTGGTATATTTTCTGGACACTACTGTACAGACAATGCACGGCACCGGGAGGCAGGAAGATGAAAAAAAAAAATAAACAAGGCTTTGATCTTGACGGTTTTTACCGTCGGAGTCGTTACAGGTATCTATTTCAAGGATTACCTGGCTGAGGCAATCCCACCGTCCGTGGCGGCGACATCGGGTCAAGAGAAGCCGGATGTCTCGCCGGTAAGCGCTCGACCCAGGGATGCGTACTATCCGAACAGCGAGGATCTAGCTCCTGATGAAATGCGCGTGATCGCCTGCGGCACCGGCATGCCGACGCAGCGCATGGCGCAAGCGGCGGCCTGTTTCCTCGTCGAGCTTGGTAATGGCGACAAGTTCCTGTTCGACATCGGCAGTGGCTCGGCCGAACGGATTTCCGCGCTGCAGATCCCGTATACCTATCTCGACAAGGTGTTTATAGGGCACCTGCACGCAGACCACTTCGGGGCGTTGGGCGAGTTGTTCATCGGCGGCGCAATCATGGGGCGCCAGGTGCCGTTGAGGGTCTGGGGGCCGAGTGGAGCGGTCGAGGAGCTCGGAACCGCTCATGCCATTGAAGGCATGAAGCAGATGTACAAGTGGGACCTCGCGGGCCGCGTGGGGATGATCGACTGGCGCGGCTTCCAGCTCGAGGCCAACGAGTTTGATTACCGGGCAGAGAACGCTGTCATTTACCAGGACAACGGTGTGACGATCCGGTCGTTCCCGGCCATCCACGCCATCGACGGCCCGGTCAGCTTCAGCCTCGAATGGAACGGCCTGAAGTTCGTCTACGGCTCGGATTCCTATCCGAACAAGTGGTTCCTCGAATACGCGAAGGACGCGGACATCGCGATTCACGAGTGCTTCATCGCAGTCCCGGACCTGGTCCGGAAGATGAAGTTCACGCCGGAACAGGCATTGACCGTCGGCACACAGATCCACACCGCGCCTGAGGCCTTCGGCAAGATCATGTCAGAGGTAAAGCCGCGCATGGCGGTCGCCTATCACTTCTTCAAGGATTTCGACACAACAGCCGAGGTCTATGAACGTATCCGCACCACCTACGACGGCCCGTTGAGCCTCGCCGAGGATTTCATGGTCTGGAACATCAGCAAGGACGGGATCACGATGCGTATGGCGGCCGTGGAAGAGGCAACCTGGGCGCCGCCGTTGACTGGAGAGGCCCAGCTTCCGGGCAAGAATGACCGGCAGAATTACAGCGAAGCTACGGGCGTTCCGGTAGAGAACATGAATAACTCTGATTTTATCGCCAAGGGTCGTTGGGGTGCCGTCGACGATGTGCTGCGCGGCGTTTATAAAGAGGCAAGCGAAGTTGTCGGACGTGAACTCCCGTATCCGGCAGACCAGAAAGCGAAAGAGCAGTGATTAGATTAAACAAGCGGAGTGAAATGATGCGAACTTGTTCCAGGCATATGCATCTTCTTTTCTTTTTGTTGGTGACAATCCCAATCAGTTAGAGCGTGCTTGCGCAAAATGTCGGTCAAAGCAAGAAGATACAGTACGGTGTGGTGACGGCATCCAAAGAAGTAGATCTGTCGTCCAACGCGGTGCCCAAAGGTGCGTTGATCGGTGGTGGTATCGGCCTGCTGTCAACACGGCGTGGGCCATCGCGGCAGAACCGAACGCGCAATGTCGTCATCGGTACGGCTGCGGGTGCCGCAATCGGCGCGGCCAGCAGCAGTGGTGACACCGGCATTTTGTACGATGTCAAAACCGGCACCGGTGTCGTACAGGTCGTCACGGATAAACCGAGATCCGCGTGGATGTTTGTGTTGCGGTCGAGCAGGCCGGCGATACGGTGAACCTGCGTCGCGTTTCTGCCGACCACTGTACACAGGCAGCTGCAGCACCCACGGCAGCACCTGGGGCCGATGAGTCCGGACAGGCAAACAAGGGATGCCTTGCCGCTCAGCAGGAGCTGGTCGACTCGACTACAAAGGAGCAGGCCGATCTCGCTGCGATAAAGATCAAGACGCTTTGTGGCGAGTGAGAGCCAGTCAGATCCAGCGAACCCCGATTTAGTAGGGACTGTGCGCACGCAACGAAGGTGATACCCCAGAAACCTACTGGGGCGAATGATGACAGGTCTCGATATCTTTGCACTGGTGATACTGATTGTTCTGGGAGTAGCGCAGATCTGGCACTGGCTGGCACTGACAGGCATCAAGACGCAGCGAGCTCACAAAACCAATAACTTACCCACATTGCTGTCTGGCAACGTCTGGCACTGGCAGGCATCAGCAAGCAGTTATTATCATTTTTCCATG
>JARFQK010000043.1 GCA_029287815.1 Gammaproteobacteria bacterium | reverse complement strand
TCATAAGCCTCAATAAGCTTGACCATGACCTCGAGCTTTTCGCCTTCTGGCGTATCAGGTTCCGCGATCATCAGGCTTTCAATTTCTTTTAATGCCGCGCGGTAGTCGGCATCAGTTTTAATCGGTTTGATGTCCATGGTTGATCCTCCGGCAGTTAAATGGTTTGCACATCAATCTTGTCGTACTGCGCATGGGTGCCAATAAAGCGTACGTATATAACCCTGTAGGCGTAGTTGATCCACACGACAAGTCGATACTTGTTCCCCGCAATATTGAACACCACTCGGCCATCCGTAAGGATGCTGGCATTCCTGAAGTCCTGCTTTACCTTGGCAGGTGAGCTCCAGTCGGCATGCAAGGCATAACGGTACCAGGCCAATGTTGGCTCCTTGGCATCCTGATACTCCGGGTTCTCTTCCCAGAAGGCGTTCAGCGTCGACAGTGCGATGATTCTCATGTGCTCGATATAATAGTCCCAAAATGGGACTGTTGCAGCAATTTTTTGCAACATACAGTCTTGGCTGACATCATCGACCTTGGTGTCCTCGTGAAATAGTGTTCATATGATGCATTGACTGCTTACGTATTTTTGGAAAAAATGAAATTTTTGAAGGGTTTTCTGAGCATGGTATTTTTCATGGTATTTATTGCATGTAGCAAGGCAGACAACAACGATACCATGAGATGAAAATTGATGTTGGCATGGTATCGTCCGCACTGGACATTACCTGTTTGAACAGGGTCTCAGACCGCTTTTATCCACAAAAGACAATCTCTTCATCACGTCAAGAGGTTTTTACGTTGGAAGCTGCCGGGCTGGTGATCTTGAAACTGTGATCGATGCTTGGTTGGTCGAGTTTCGGCTGCTGTAGAACGACGCCGTCTGCAATTCGTTGTGCGGCGACGATTGCGGCGTCGAAAAAGCCCGTCAGTGTTGCCTTGTATCCGGTAAACCAGAGGCCGGGATGATCCGGATCAGCTTCGCCAGCACCGTAGTACGGGTGCCCATCCTGATCCAGCACGTCGAGGTCTGCGAACCAGGTTTCAAGGCCGGAGCGATAACCGGTAGCGCAGATGACGATATCGGGTCTGATGCTAGCACCATCGCGCAAGCGAACAGAGTCGGTCTCGAAGCCTATCGTTTCACCCACCATTTGCATCTGGCCGCGCTTGACTGCGGCGACAAAACCGCCATCCAGTGCCGGTGAGATGCCATCGCGTTCCAGCCTTGTGCCACCGCCATCGGGATGACTGTGCAAGCCGTAGCGCGATAGCTGCTGCACCTCGGTCTCGAACTGTATTGGCAGATCGAGTTGGCGGGCGAAGGTTTCCAGGTGATCGAGCACCGCGTCGCGCGGTACGAAATCGCCGTGCTGTCGATCCATCGGCAAGCCGGGTAGATCGGCGAAAGTGCGATAAATATTCAGTTTTAGTTGTTGGTGACGCGCGCGCCACGGCTCGGCGATTTGTGATGCACCATCGATGATCGTTGCGTTGATGCCTTTGGCTTTGAGTGCGTGCGCAGTGGTCAGGCCGGATAATCCGGCGCCGATAATGATGACGCTCGGGGTAGATCTTTGTGACATATTACTTATCTCCGAGTCGAAAACTCGGCAATCGAGACAGCATCTTCTCTGGTTGCCGGTATGATTGAGGTGTTCGGTGCAACTAACTCTATTGATGCTGTGTGCTAGCTGTTTATCATGGTCTTAATACCCAGTAATCATTCTGTATGTCGTGGGGCAGCTGATGTACTTCGATGCCTCTGAATCCGGCACGGCTAAAGTAGTCGCGCGCCACCTCGCGCCCCCACATGGTGCCCAGACCTTCACCACCTTGTGCCAGAGATACGCTCATGCAGTGCATGATCGAGATGGTATAGAGCAGAGGTCCCAGTGGGTGCTCACGGTCATGATGATGGTGACTGGATGAATGGATATCCTGCGCCAGGTACACACCATCCGCTTTAAGGGTGCGTCGGATGCCCTGCAATAATTTCAGTGGGTACGCTTGATCATGGATGGCATCGAAGGTGGTCACAAAGTCAAAGGCTTCGGCATCCGTGGTGGTATCAAAGTCTGACAGATCTCTCACTTCGAATGACAGGTTGTGCAGGCCATGTAGTCTGGCGTGCTCGCGTGCCCAGGCAATGGCTTCTTGTGACAGGTCGTAGCCCTGGAACTGACTGGCGGGAAAGCGCTCGGCCATTTTCATCAATGCCAGGCCGCGACCACAACCCAGGTCGAGCACGCGAATACCGGTTTCAAGACGTTCCATCAGTTCAGGCGCCAACGGCAGAATGGCATCGAACAGCGCAGGCAGCACAGTCTGACCGCTGTCTTGTGCCATGACTTCATGGAAGCGGTGATACTTTTCATACGGCACGCCCTTGCCGTGTTGAAAGCTGTCGAGCACATCATCCTCGACCTGACCGAGCAACGGCATGTACTGGGCGAATATCGCCAGATTGGCTTCACCGTTAGCGGTAAGCAATGAGGCATGCTCGGACGGTAAGCGGTAAGTCATGTTGTCGGCGTCGTGTTCCATAATGCCTGATACGGTCAGACCACCGAGCCATTCGCGAACATAACGCTCATTGAGCTGGCTGCGTTCAGCAAGTTCGCTACAGGTGACAGCTTCACCGTCGGCCAGGTGGTTGAACAGACCACTTCGATGACCGAGAGAGACCAGTTGCAGCATGCCGCTTTCGTTCAGCGCATGGAGAAAACGGTTTTCGAATTCAGCTTGGCGCTTATCATCAAAAACCGGGATTGTTTGGCTAAGTTGTGCAGTTTCCATAGTGGGCTCCCAATTTGTTTGTTGTGAACAGACCTTTGCGGTCCAGGATGTAGCTAGTATGGAACCCGGCAGTTCGTTAAACTAAAGCGTAAAAAGACGAAAAGCGGTCATTTCTGCCATGGATCACCAAAGACCTCGCATTGCATTGCTGGCTATTCCCGAAGTCGCCGCTTCGACCCTGTATGGCATGTACGATGTGCTCGCCTCCGCCGGGCGTGACTGGGCGAGTCTGGTGGAGGGCAAGGAAGGCGAGTCGGTGCTCGATCCGCGGGTGGTGTCGTTCAGAGGATCAGGACCGATCACACTGGCCAATGGTGTTCGGGTCGTGCCGGACGAAGATGACGGCGTAATGCCAGACGTGGTCTGCGTACCCGAAGTGGCAGTCGCGCCGGGCGCTATATTAACCGAATCCCACCGCGCGGAAATTGCCTGGCTGCGCCGTTGTCATGAAAGCGATGCCATCGTGGCTACGGCCTGTTCCGGTGCCCTGCTGCTTGCCGAGACCGGATTGTTAAACGGTGGTGACGCGACTACACACTGGGCCTATTGCGACGCGCTGGCGTGTTATCCGGGCGTGCAGGTGCACCCCAATCGCGCGCTGGTCGTTGGTGGTGAAGGCGGACGTCTGATTATGGCGGGCGGCGGTACGTCGTGGGAGGATCTGGCGCTGTATCTGGTGGCACGGCTGGTCAGTGTTGATGAGGCTATGCACATCGCCAAATTATTCCTGATCGACTGGCATGATGTGGGCCAGTTACCGTATGCCGCGCTGGCGAGCAATCGTCAGATAAACGATGCCGAGATTGCTCACTGCCAGAGCTGGATTGCCGAGCGCTATGAGCAGCCATCGCCCGTTGCTAGCATGATCCACCTCAGTGGAATGAGCGAACGCACCTTCGTTCGCCGCTTCAAACAGGCAACCGGCATGTCGCCCATCGAGTATGTGCATACATTGCGTCTTGAGGAAGCCAAGCAGTTGCTGGAAAGCGACGATGCGCCCGTCGAAGCCATCGCGCAGGAAGTTGGTTATGAAGACGCGGCTTTTTTCGGACGCCTGTTTCGCCGTAAAGTAGGTATCACGCCTATTCAGTACCGTAAACGCTTCCGCGGACTGCGACGTGCGCTGGAGGCAACATGAGTATTCACGACAGGGCGAATTTCACCAGCCTGCCATGTGGCGCACCAATTCTGCTGCGCCCAACTCTGCAATGCCCAGATCATTTATACGCTGGCTAAAGCGTCTATGACGCCCTCGAAAGAAATCCTGGAATACTACGACGCCACATCAAACCGGGAAACCCGGGATGATCTCAGGCTGGCGGTTAAGCTGGTTGATGATAGCGGCGTTGATGGGAGTAGGGATGATGAGAGCCGGGTTGATAAGAGCCGGGTCGCCATTGACTGCGGTTGTGGCGCCGGAAGCGATATCGCATTCCTGCGCTCCAAAGGGTTTATTGTGCATGCCTTCGATATGGAGCAGGAATCCATAGCGCGATGCCAAAAGCGGTTTGGCGATGACAAGGATGTTCTCTTGTCACAGGCGACATTTACTACCTTTGAGTACCCGCGAGCCTCGTTGATCGTGGCGGATGCCAGTTTATACTCCTGTCCTGAGGATGAATTGCATTTAGCGTGGCTCAGGATTACAGCATCGCTATTGCCGGGAGGTATTTTTGTTAGCTCCTTTCTCGGCCCGGAGGATACAATGGCTAGCCCAAACAATAACAATGAAGCGCTCTGGTCAGAGGTTTGGGTTTCAACACAAAAGCAGGTCAGAGAAATGCTGAACGGATTCGAAATCCATTAACTTTACCGAATACAGAACGACAGGCGAATCAATTGGCGGAGAGACGCACGATTGGCATATATTTTCAGTAATTGCACGTAAGGAGGCAATGCAGGGCACTGAGCATTAACCGGCAATTTACAGAGCGAGTAGTATCATTTTCTGAACATGGTATTTTTCATGGTATTTGTTGCGTGTAGCAGGGCAGCATACCTCGATAACATGAGATAAAAATTTAGCTTGGCATGGTATCGAGGGGGAGATTTGTAAGCGCTCTGGAGCAATCCGGATTCCGGCAAATCCAGCACAGTGTCTCAGAAAAACAGTACTGTTATTCTGAAACTAATGACAGCGTAATGACTACATAACTTACTGAAAATAAAATTATTTTCGTAATTTTCCTCGTGGAGAAGGTCGGACTTCCCCGCTAAGCATGTATCTACACTTTCCACGTCAATTACTTGCAGAAAGTAACCATGTGCGTTACAGTATCTCTTTGTGAAAGGAGATTGCCATTGATTCAAAGTTTTCGGGACCGCTGGCTGAGAAATTTTTATCTGGAAGATAAAACCAGCAAGAAAATTCCCGCTGAAGTCGAAGACCGACTGTTTCGAAAGCTGCAGTTAATCGATGACGCGACCTGTGATCTCGACTTACGGTCGCCTCCCAGCAATCATTTTGGAAAGTTGAGGGGAAATCTGGCCGGGAAGCATTCGATTCGCGTTAACAGGCAATGGCGGTTGGTCTTTATCTGGTCAGGCGAACGTGGCGAGGCCCAGGACATCTATCTGGATAACCACGATTATCGGTGAGGCAGGCTATGAATATTACAAAACGGCAACCCGTCAGTGTCGGTGAGATGATTACCGAGGAGTTTCTCGTGCCCATGGCGCTGACTCAGGGACAACTGGCAGTAGCAATGGGAGTCAGCCGAAAAACCGTGAATGAGTTATGTACCAACCGCCGTGCAATCACGGCGGACACGGCACTGATGCTGGCGACCGTATTTGGGAATTCAGCTGATTTTTGGTTGAATCTTCAGCAGCGCAATGAGCTGTGGAAAGCGCTTAACACACCAAAGCGACGGGCACGGATAGAGAAGGCTAAACCGATTGCCGCCTGAGTTTGAGGGTAGTGGCCGTTAGTACGCACAAGTGGACTTTCCACTCGCGGTTCAGGGCTGGCGCGTATAGCTGGAAGGCGTCAAAGCTGGCGTGTCAGCGTCTTCGCGAAGCTGTCTCCGAGATCAAGAAGGTTGCAAAGAAAAATCCCCTGATTGGTGCAGAGGGTGCTGTCAAGTTCGCGGTAAATCGGTCAGACTACAAGCATGAAAGATGCCAAGCAGTTATACCGTGGATACCGATTTCCTCCCACAATCATCAGTCACTCAGTTTGGTTGTATCATCGCTTTTGTCTGAGCTTTCGGGATGTAGAAGATCTTCTGGCCGAACGTGGCATTGTTGTCTCGTATGAATCCATTCGGCAATGGTGTAACCGCTTCGGGCCGGAAT
>JARFQK010000358.1 GCA_029287815.1 Gammaproteobacteria bacterium | reverse complement strand
AGCGATGAGATGGTCGATAGCTTCATCGAGATCACGGTGCTCCAGTTTGAGTTCGTAGATACGCTTGCGGATCGCGTTCAATTCATCTTCGGACAATCTTTCGGACATTATTCAACCGTAACACATACCACAACGGAAAGGGTCAATTCGCACAGGCCCACATTATGTTCCAGATTGCCAAAGGTGTCGAATGCTCCCGCAAAAATTATAGACGACTTCGCTTCCGTGCTTGGTCCGCCGCGCTCTCAGACTGAACTCCTCTTCACGATCGCAGTCTCTTTCTTATGGCTACTGTGGAGCACTTACTATGTCTGATCACACGGTGATCAAATCGGACCAGGAATGGAAGCAGCAACTCTCCGAGGAACAATACCGCGTCACCCGCCAGGGTGGTACCGAGGTGCCTTTCACCGGCAAGTATCACAACAATAAACAGCAAGGTGTATACCACTGCGTCTGTTGTGGCGAACCGCTATTTCGATCCGATGAAAAATACGACTCGGGTACCGGCTGGCCAAGTTTCTGGCGGCCCGTTGAGGGCCACGACCCAGTTGAACTGCGCGATACCAGCCACGGCATGACACGCGTCGAAGTCCGCTGCCCATCTTGCGATGCGCATCTTGGCCATGTATTCGAAGATGGCCCGCAGCCTAGCGGCTTGCGCTACTGCATAAACTCGGCATCACTGGATTTTGAACAGAAAGACTAGCCCGCATTTCTCACCAGGCGGCGTAGCATTCTGATAAGGCATTGGCCTCTTTGAAGAAAACCCGGATGATCGAAAAAATAGCCTCGATTCCCCACTTGCCTCGCTACGAACCTCTAAGTCCGACAGGCTGCTAGTCAGCATTGTTCCCACGGGAGGTTGTGATACCGCCAGCCACCGGTAGAACTGCGGTGATGATGCTCATCAAGCTCCCCTTCAAAGCCTTCGTCAATATGACACACGTTGGAAATACCTGCCTCGATCAACTTGTGTCCGGCCTCTTTGGAACGCTTGCCACTTCGACAGATCAAGATGATCGGAACGCTGCCAGCGGCATCATCCTCGACAACGCCACCTAAGATCAGCTTCCGGACTTCAGTCACGAAGTGTGGATTGACCACCCAATCAGGCTCGTCAATCCAGGGTACATGAACAGCCCCTTGGGGATGCCCGACAAATAGAAACTCCATGCTGGAGCGTATATCGACCAAAATCGCCCGTGGATCTTCATTGATCAATTTCCATGCTTGCTCGGGTGTTAGATTTTGGAGTTTTTCAGACATTTCGATCAGAAGCCATCGCCTAACAAATCGCGAGTATCTGTCCGATTTGCCGTGCAGTCAAGAAATGCCGTGAATTTCCATCGAGCGCCGACCGCTTCTGGCCGTGAAAAAAACAGGCGCTTGCTACACAGGGGTCGTTGGCACCCAAGGCGTTCGACTGTCTTCGGAATATGGTTGACCACGGTGGCGTTACCGTGCGCGAATCATCGTCGTCAAGACGCCAATTGCCACACAGATCAGCGTATTTTCGAAAAATTATGCTAAAAACAAGGAGTAGCATGAATATCGTTGGTAAGCCACAACAAATATGCAACGAGCAACTATACTTTCTTCATAACCACAAGAATAAAGGCCTTGAGACTGATTCGCCTCAACGGGGAACAACGGACAACCGAAACGCCTATGAGCATGCCAAATACGCCAAACTCACCACAACCATATGGTGAACTGATTGCCGAGTTGAAAGACGTCTCGACCACGCAGTTGCGTGAGAGCCTAAGCGAAATGCTCAGCGAAGCGGATATAAAGCTGCTCGATCTGGTGGAAGAGGTCGCGTATAGCCACGAGAAAGATGTCTACTATATGCTGAAGCGGAAACTGAAGGAATACAGCGTCGAAGTCTGCGCCGATTTTGCATCAAATCTGCTTTCCCTGCTGCGCCCTTATACGGTAACACAGGCCGAAGAAGCGGCACAAAAAAAACAAGAATTCAACGATGATCTGAGCCTGGTCGAACAGGACGACATGGAAGATATCGTTATGGTCAAGAACCTCAGCACGGAAACAACGGCCCGGTTTCGTGAAAAGATCACAAACCTCGAAATACGGCTCGACCATCTGGCGCTGAAGACGACAGAGATATTCGCAAAAAATGCACTATCGCCGACCAAGATCTGCGAGGCCTTCGATGACACCCTGATCGAGAAATTTGACCTGGCTGAACGCAAGATTTTGTTCAGGCTGTTCAAGGAAAGCGTAGCAGACGAACTCGACAGTTTCTACGATGAATTGAACAACAAGCTGATCCAGGCCGGTGTGTTGCCCCAGATAAAAATGCACGGCGGTCGCGGACCTGCAAGACCGGCGGCCAAGCCTCAGCCGGCACCGGTAGAGATGCCTGCTGAACAGTCGTACCCGGACGACGGCATGGGGTATGGCGGATATTACGGAGATAGCGGTGGCTACGGTGCAGCACCCGGCATGGCGGGGGCAATGCCTGGTGGCGCGCCGGCTGGAATGCCTGGCGGTATGCCGGGTGGAATGCCCGGCGGTATGCCGGGTGGCGCGCCGGGTCCGATGCCGGCAGGAGCCCCTGGCGGCATGCCAGGAGCAGCTCCCGGTGGTGCGCCGGGCGGCTTGCCAGGTAACATGCAGGATGGCGGGCCAGCAGGTGCTGTGCCTGGCGGTATGCCGGCGGAAACACAAACCGGCGCACCCGGCGGCGCAGCGGGTCCCGCTCAAGGCGGGGTATCGCTCGGCAATTATCCGGCCGGCCAGACCGCAACGCCCGGGAATAACTACGGCAATGTGCAACCCGGCTCAGCGTCAGCGCAGTCACAAGGGCAGCCGGGCCAGACCGGCGGGGGCTATACTGGAACATTGCCACCTCCGAATGCACAAGGCGTTTACCAGCACTATACGGCTGGCTTGCCAGCGAGCCAGGTCAGCAGCACACTCGGGCATTATTTCGGCGCACCACTGGCCCCCGCTGGCGCAGAATCAGCGCACAGCGGTCAAGCAGTTGAGGCCTACCCTGCGAGCACCTCTCAGTATTTTGGCCACGATGAAATCATCTCTGCACTTTCCAGCATTCAGACACATCCGCAGTTTTCTGAAAGTGATGAACTCAGGTTTGACGCCGATGCGGTCAAACAAGCGGTGCTAAGCGCGATCGCGAAAACCTCGGGCGGCCTCGTCACCAAACGGATCAACCAGATTGCCGAGAAGACCATCGATTTCATCGAGCTTATCTTCGATGCGATCATCGAAGACGAGAACATTTCTGATACGATCAAGGCGCTGTTGCTTCGACTGCAAATTCCTGTGATCAAAGCCTCCATGCTGGACCAGGAATTTTTCATCTATGATGATCACCCGGCGCGCGTCTTACTCGACCGAATCACAGAAGTCGGCATGGGCGTCACCGACCACAAAGATGAGGTGTACCAACGGCTGGATAAAATCGTCGGCCAGCTGATCGGTGAATACAAGCTGGACACCGAGACATTTCAAAATGCGCTCGATAAAGTCAACGAGTTTGTCAAGGAACGCGAAGACGCCGCACGCGCCCGTGAAGAGGAAGCACAGCGACAGACGCTGCGCGAACACGCGAGAAGCGCGGTGCTCAAATCGCTCCGCAACATCACGGCAGGCCGACAGATTCCGGAGGCAATCCATACACTGGTGCTGAAGCGGTGGCCCACAATCATGTTCAACCATTACATCGATCACGGCAAAGAGAACGATGGCTGGGTTGCGATTGTCGAATTGCTGCGTGATATTATGGTGAGTGTTCAGCCATTCCAATGTGCGGAGGATTTCGCTTACCTGAGGACTGAAAAGGACAATTTGATCAAGCGGGTCATGCAGCAATTATCCAGAACCTATAAATCCAAGAAAGACGTCCAGTCAGTTATCGAGGGGCTGATAACGACATACGATGAGATGATCGAAGATGCCAACTACCTGGCAGAGGAAATCGAAACCGCCGAGAGGGTAGTTGCAGAAAAACCCCGAGAAAAAGAGCCGATCAAGCCAGAGCCGCCACACGTACCAGAAACAAAACTCCCTTCAAATGTGATGCCAGGCATGTGGTTCCAAATTACTATCGACGACGGCATGACAACGCGCCGCTGCAAATTGTCCGTGATCATCGTTGAAGATGAAAAGCTTATCTTTGTTACCCATGACGGCGAAGTGATCGCCGAAAAGAGCTTCAAGGAATTCACCGAGGAGCTCGCCAAGGGCACTGCCCAGGTCATCATGGGACACTCGGTGTTTGATTACGCACTGAACTCGGTCATCACCAAGCTCGAACCGACTTTGCATTGACCGCGTCGAGGACCAACACCTTTTCTACGTTCGTTTGCGCAAGATCGTAGGGAGCGCTGTGCGCACCGCCCGTCCTCAGTCGGGTCGCCAGCTGCGGTGCGCGCGGCGCACCCTACGGTTGCTTTTGGGACGGATAAGCTCAGGCTGGAAAAGCTTTCTTACCGCAGAGGCGCAGAGAATGCTTTATGTCTTTTTGTCGCAGGAATCTGCCATTTGCGGCTGATTTGAATCGCAGTAATATCGTCGAAGCAACGAAAATAAATAACTCTGCGCCTCCGCGCCTCTGCGGTTAATCAACGGCCCCGCATTGCGAGAAGCGACAGCGACGCGGCAATCTCCAGCCCGCGCAAGTCTCTTACAGATTGCTTCGTTTCGAACGCCGCAGATTACGGTCAGTTACAATATTTCTTGATCTTGCGCTGCAGATTCTGCGTTGCTTTGGCACGATCGCTGTCAGAGATGTATACCCGGTTGCCGTCCTCATCCAGCTTGTACAACGCATTGGCTCGCTTATAGTGGCGCATCTGATCGCGGTAACGATTGCATTTTTGTCGGTTTTGCTGCTTGATCGCGCGCTGTCTTTCACGTTGCTCCTGCTTCTCCATGCGGTCTTCGGCCATCGACTGCAACAGACGCTCGCGCTTCTGCTCGCGCGTTAACTGATCTTGTCGGGTGCTTGTCGGCGCAGTGCCCGTATCCTCGACATCCATTTCAACGCTGGATTGATCGCTTATTGGCCGATCGGAGTAGTGAACCTTGCCGTCTTTGTCGGTCCATTTGTAAACAGCGGCGCTCGAAGCGAACGAAAGCAGA
>JARFQK010000155.1 GCA_029287815.1 Gammaproteobacteria bacterium | reverse complement strand
GCGTATCGAACCGGCAGCTGACCGCACCAAGACACATATTTTTGTTGCGCATTACGGTATCGAAGTCTTCGCTGACACCGAGGGCGATGAGATCGATAAGCCCGAGTGGCGCGGGCGAAAAAGTGATATCGAACTCGAACGTGAGATTCTCGCGCGCCTGACGCTGTTCGCCGGACTCAGCGACAACCAGGCTGAAAGTCTGCTCAGGGAATACAAGCCTTTTCAGTCTTATGTCACCTACGAGGAGAGTTTCAAGGGTGATGACATCGATCCTCCGGCTCAGGGCGCCATTGAGACTGGAAAGGTTGCGGTCCTGCAGATGAAAGGCTCGATGGATTTTGTCTGGTATCGAACGATCCGAGCGTTGGATCGAATGCAGATGGAGGGGATTACGCTGGACAAGAAAGACGGAAGAATCAGTTTCGTACTGCCGGATACCACCCGTTTGACACCTGCCGAGGATCAAGAGGTTGATGAAATCGCCGAATCGAGCTGGTTCATGCAACTCCTCAAAGGCAAGTCTGGCGACAAGGAGCGGAGGCAAGCTGAACAATTCGTTCTGCAGCTGGAAGAGATGCCCGGGTATGTCGATTTCACCCTGCTGGATGCGCGAGGAGTGGAGGCGACCGGTGCATCGGCCTCTCTGATCCGAGCTGCTCTGGCCGGAGCCCTGGAGTAACAAACGGCGAAAGCGCGAAATTCAGGAGATTGCCACGCCGCTATCGCGGCTCGCAATGACGTGTACGCGCAGCAGTGGGCAAACAGGTCAGCGCAGCTTATTTGTCTTTATGGATCAGCGCGTAAGCCGAGTGATTGTGAATCGATTCAAAGTTTTCCGATTCCACCGTGTACGAAAGGATGCGGTCGTCCGTGTTCAGTTCGGCGGCAATATCACGGACGATGTCTTCGACGAATTTTGGATTGTCATATGCGCGCTCGGTCACGACTTTTTCGTCTGGCCTTTTCAGTAAGCCGTACAACTCGCAGGACGCCTGGGATTCGACAACATCGATGAGCTCTTCGATCCAGACGAATTGCTGGGTTCTGACGGTAACGGTGACATGTGAACGCTGGTTGTGTGCGCCGCGATCGGATATTTTTTTCGAGCACGGACAAAGACTCGTCACCGGCACCACAACTTTGACGAACATCGTGTTCGTGTTGTTCCTGCGTTCACCCATCAGCGTTACTTCATAGTCGAGCAGGCTTTGTACGCCAGAGGCCGGCGCCGCCTTATTGACGAAGTAATGGAAGGTCATTTCGATATGACCGCACTCGGCATCGAGCCGGTTGGTCATTTCGGTGAGCATGACCTTGAAAGATTCAACGGTTATTTCCCAGTCGTGATTGTTCAGGATTTCGACGAAGCGGGACATGTGCGTGCCCTTGAAATCGTGCGGCAGATCGACGTACATGTTGAAATTGGCGACAGCGTGCTGGACGTGGCCTGAGCGGTCCTTGACCTGGACAGGGTGGCGAATATCCTTGATGCCGACTTTGTCGATGTGAATCGCACGATTGTCATGACTGCTCTGCACGTCCACCATGTCAGATGCGTTCGTCGGCTTGGCTTCAATCATTTCAGTCATGTCATTCATTCTCTTCACTATACCGTACGCAGGCCCGTTCGGTTTCCCACAGGGTCACTGCTTTGACCCTGATGGTGTCGTTGTTCAGCAAGGCGGCAGTCTCTCGATACATGAATGCCGCAATGTTTTCAGCCGTCGGATTCACGTCTGTGAACGGCTCAAGATCATTCAAGTAGCGATGATCGAGGCGCTCACCGACTGCGTTTGCCGCATCCTTCATCCGTTTGAAGTCGATACCCATTCCTACTTCGTCCAGTTCGGTTGCTTCGGCCTCCAGTTCCACTTTCCAGTTATGACCATGCATCCGGCTGCAAGCTCCCGGATAATCGCGCAATGTGTGGGCCGATGCGAACTCGGTGACCACTTTCAGCAAATAGGTTGCAGCCATTCTCCAGAAACTTTGAGCGAATACTTGAGTAAAACAGTAGGTATTTTATCGGAAATGGTGGTGATTAGCAATTTGGTGCGTCCATTTCTGCGAGGCGATTTTGGACGCTGCTGAGCATGCCTTCAGCGTCCAAACCCCATTCTGAGAGCATTTCCGCTTGTGTGCCCTGCCCAACGTAGGTATCTGGGAAGCCCAGATTGAGTATATTGAGCGTCGCCTTGTCATGCGCGTTCAGCCATTCACTGACGGCGCTGCCAGCACCACCGGCAACCGCATTTTCCTCGATCGTGACCAGCAAGTCGTGGGTGCTGGCGGCCTGAGCGATCGCGTCCCCATCCAGTGGTTTGATAAAACGCATGTCGTAGACGCTGGCGTCGAGCCTTTCGGCGATCTCGAGCGCTGTCGGCAGCAGCGTGCCAAAAACTAACAGCGCTGTCTTTCGGCCTTCGCGCACCCGCCGAGACTTGCCGAACTCGATTGCCCTCAGTTCTCTCGATGGGCGGGGGCCTGGCGCCGCACCTCGAGGATAACGTACCGCCGCGGGACCGTCGTGCAAAAATCCGGTCGTCAACATGCTCCGTGCTTCTGTGGCGTCAGACGGTGCCATGATGACAAGATTTGGAATACAGCGCAGGTAGCTGATGTCGTAAGCACCCGTGTGCGTTGGACCATCTGCGCCGACGATACCGGCGCGATCGATCGCAAACAGCACGGGGAGGTTTTGGATCGCGACATCGTGAATCAATTGATCGTAGCCACGCTGTAAAAATGTCGAATAGATGGCGACGACCGGCTTCAAGCCGTCGCAAGCCATGCCGGCGGCCAAGGTTACTGCATGCTGCTCGGCTATGCCAACATCAAAATACCTGTCCGGGTAGCGTTGCGAGAATTCGACCAGCCCAGAGCCTTCGCGCATGGCGGGCGTAATGCCATTGAGCCGGTTGTCCTGCGCGGCCATATCGCACAACCAGTCGCTGAATACCTGGGTGAAAGTCTGGTTGCTGCCCTTGCTGGCGGTCGACCTGCCGGTCAAGGTGTCGAATTTTCCGACGCCGTGAAAGCGGCTGGGATCGGCTTCGGCTGGCGAATAGCCTTTGCCTTTCTTGGTAACAACGTGCAGAAATCTGGGCCCTCTGAGTTGATAGAGATTTTTCAGCACAGGAATCAGGGTATTCAGATCATGGCCGTCGACCGGGCCGAAATAATTGAAACCGAGCTCCTCGAACAAGGTGCCGGGGGCGACCATGCCTTTCACATGCTCCTCGGTTCGGCGTGCCAGCTGGCGTACACTGGGCATGCGTTCCAGCACTTTTTTGCCACCCTCGCGCATGCTCGAATAAAACGACCCGGATAATAAGCGCGTGAGGTGATTGGACAGTCCGCCGACATTCGGAGAAATCGACATGTCGTTGTCATTCAGGATCACCAGCAGGTCGGCGTCGGTATCGCCGGCATGATTGAGAGCTTCAAATGCCATACCGCCGGTCATTGCGCCGTCGCCGATGATCGCAACCGACTTGTATGCGGCTCCAGTCTGACTGGCCGCGATGCTCATGCCGAGCGCTGCACTGATTGAAGTGCTGGAATGCCCGGTGCCGAACGCGTCATACTCACTCTCACTGCGTTTCGGGAAACCGGCGAGGCCATGTCTCTGGCGTAGGCTCGGCATACGATGCCGGCGTCCGGTCAGGATCTTATGCGGGTAGGTTTGATGTCCAACATCCCACACCAGCTTGTCTGTTGGTGTGTCAAAGACATAGTGCAATGCGATCGTCAGCTCGACGGTGCCGAGTCCTGCTGCAAGGTGACCGCCGGTGGTTGAAACCGTTTCGAGCAAATATCGGCGTATTTGCGTGGCCAGCTCAGTGAGCTCAGAGCGAGGCAACCGGCGTAGATCTGCCGGTGAACCGACAGACTCGAGCAGTGGCCAGCGCTGAGTGGATAATTCGGACATTTAGTACTCGCGTTCGACAATGTAAGCCGACAGCTGTCGTAATGTATCCGCGCGTTGATCGAGTGACTCGAGGTAGGCGAGCGCCTGTCGATGTTGCTCGCGCGCGAGTTTGCGTGATGCTTCCAGGCCCAGGATTGATGGATAAGTCGGCTTTTGCATTTTTAGATCAGACCCCCGGGGTTTGCCCAAAGTTTCGGTGTCCGCGGTAACATCGAGAATATCGTCTTGGATCTGGAACGATAATCCGATGCAGTCGGCAAAATGGCCCAGCAGTGCCAGATCGTCATCGGTCACATCCGGGCTGCACATTGCGCCGAGCAGAATACTGGCTTTGATCAAGGCGCCCGTTTTAAGGCGGTGCATGTCTTCCAATTGCTGCAGGGACAGCGTTTGGCCGACCGCCGCCAGGTCGATCGCCTGGCCCCCCGCCATGCCTTCTGAGCCGCTGGCCCGTGCGAGCAAAAGAATCATCTGCAGGCGGTGAGAGTCATCGATCTGAACAGCGCCGGAAGCAAGAATCTCGAAGGCATGTGCCTGCAACGCATCCCCTGCGAGGATAGCGGTCGCCTCATCAAAGGCTTTGTGACACGTCGAACGTCCACGACGCAGATCATCATCGTCCATCGCCGGTAGATCATCATGAATCAGGGAGTAGGCATGTATCATCTCGACGGCGCAGGCCGGCGCGTCGAGTATATCTTGGTCAACGCCTGTCGCTTCACCGGCTGCGTAGACCATTGCCGGTCTGATACGCTTACCGCCGCCCCCAATCACCGAGTAGCGCATCGCCTCGAGTAAGCTGTGTCCATGCGTGGGTGTCTCCGGTAAGATCACGTCGAGTGCGCGATCGACGCGTTGCTGATAGTGCTTCAACCGGGTAGTAAATGCAGGTAAATGCGGGCTATTCATCAACATCAAAGTCCTGCTCCAGGACTTTGCCATTCTTTTCAATCAACTCCTGAACTTTCAGTTCCGCTTTTTGCAAGGCTTGCTGGCAGTCCGACGTCAATGCGATGCCTTTCTCGAAGCGTTTCAGCGAATCTTCCAGACTCAGATTGCCTTGTTCCATTTCCTCGACCAGTTTTTCAAGCTCGGCAAGGGCTTTCTCAAAATTGACAGGCTTTTTTGCAGGCATTTCACGTCCGGAATTTCGTCAGAGGGGGCTGTAAGTTAGCGATAAAACACGGCTGTTGCAAGTCATCTGTGTGCAAGCATGGGTCCACCGATGAACGCGGATGAACTCAGATCTAAAAAAACTTGTGTTGTGCCTTTGGAAACTCGATGCCGACCTCAAAGCGTCTGATCGCTCGTATAACACGCGATTCGTCAATTAACCGACCATACGATTCAGACATCATGCTCAAGCTTGGTGGAATTGAATTCACACATCCGTGTTCATCGGCGTTCATCGGCGGACTACTGATTTGCGAGCTCGACTAATTCGCTCACGCGTTGGACCGCTGTAATCGTCAGTCCGTCAATGTTGTCACCATGTTTCGGCATGTTGGCTTTTGGAATAATCGCGTGTTTGAAACCGTGTTTGGCGGCTTCGCGAAGACGTTCCTGTCCGTTGGGCACCGGTCGGATCTCGCCAGCCAGGCCAATTTCGCCAAAACTTATCAGGTCTGTCGGCAGTGGTCTGTTTTTGAAGCTGGAGAGTGCGGCCAGCAACAGTGCGGTATCCGCACCAGTCTCGGTGACCCGGACTCCACCGACTACATTGACGAACACATCCTGGTCGTATAACGCAATGCCGCCATGTCGGTGCATTACCGCCAACAGCATATTGAGCCGGTTGGAGTCAAGGCCGAGGCAGATGCGGCGCGGGTTGGAGCTATGGCTTTCGT
This sequence comes from Gammaproteobacteria bacterium, assembly GCA_029287815.1. GTDB lineage: Bacteria > Pseudomonadota > Gammaproteobacteria > SZUA-229 > SZUA-229 > JABDQW01. Next base: position 6,676 of record JARFQK010000155.1, on the reverse strand, counting down.
CGGCCAGGGCCTGGACTTCGATCAGGAGCGGTCGGCTGCCTTCGCGTATCACCGTGATGATGCTGCCCGGCACCGGTTCATCATGTCGCGATAAAAAGATCGCGGATGGATTACTGACCGGTTTCAGGCCGACATCGGTCATCGCGAACACGCCGAGTTCATTGACAGCGCCGAAGCGGTTCTTGACGGCGCGAATCATCCGGTAGCGTTCACCCGAGTCGCCTTCGAAGTAAAGCACCGTGTCAACCATGTGTTCGAGCACTCGCGGGCCGGCGAGCGTGCCTTCCTTGGTCACATGGCCGACCAGAAACAGCGCGGTACCGGATGCTTTGGCGTAGCGCACCAGCTGTGCAGCGCTCTCTCGAACCTGACCGACGGCGCCTGGCGCCGATGTCAATGCCTCGGAATAAATTGTCTGGATCGAATCGATCACCATCACACGCGGTTGTTGCCGGGCTGCCAGCGTGACGATGTGCTCGACACAGGTGGCAGATAGCAAACTGAGTTGATGGTCAGTCAGTCCCAGTCGTCGAGCGCGCAGGCTCACCTGTTGCAGCGATTCCTCGCCGGTCACGTAAAGACAGGGCAGGCGGTCGGCCAATGCAGCCATCGTCTGTGTCAACAGCGTCGACTTGCCGATGCCAGGATCGCCACCTATCAGAATGACCGAACCATGCACCAGACCGCCGCCCAGCACGCGGTCGAGTTCGCCTATACCTGTTCGAGTTCGTGTTTCCGTCTCGAGCCTGACCTGATGCAGTGACTGTATACCCACCTCGGCGCCGCCATCGGGCGTGAAGCTTACCCGCTTGCGTTCAGACTGAGGCGCGGTTTCGATCATCGTATTCCATTCACCGCAATCGTTGCACTGTCCGGCCCATTTGCTTTGGGTGGAGCCGCAGCACGAACAGACATATAGCATTCTGACCTTGGCCATCAGCCGACTTCCAGATCGTTTTCCGTGGTTTCAGCTTCAGTACGCAGCTGCGGCTGTATTCGTGCGGTCTGCACTGCATTTTTATACGTGCGCGTGATTTCAATCGGATAGTTTGCGATCAACAGGCTGGTGCCAGGGGCAGGTATCATTTCCAGGTGTTCCAAAATCAGCCCATTCAAGGTCTTTGGTCCATCGGTCGGCAGTTCCCACCCGAGCTCACGGTTGATCTCACGAATGTGCGTGCTGCCGTCAACCAGGTAGCTGCCATCGTCTTGCGCGTGAATGCCAGCGTTGCGTATCGACGAATCTGTGGTGAATTGGCCGACGATCTCCTCCAGGATATCCTCGAGCGTGACCAGACCATGAATGCTTCCGTATTCGTCGACAACCAATCCTGAGCGTCGTCGGTTCTTCTGGAAGTTCAGCAGCTGACGTGTCAGCGAAGTCCCCTCGGGAATAAAGTAGGGTTCGCGAATCAGCGATTCGAGTGTCTCGCGTGTGAGCTCCTCCCTGACCACCAGATTCAGTACCTTGCGCATATGCAGCATGCCGATCGTGTGGTCGATACTGTCTTTGAAAACCGGAACGCGCGTGCGATGGCTGTTGGTAATCTGTTGCTCGACATCATTCCAGTCATCGTTAAGATCAATTCCGGTGACTTCGTTGCGTGGCACCATGATGTCTTCAACACTGATGTTTTCTAGATCCAGTATCCCGAGCAGCATATCCGTGTGCTTGCCCGGGATAAACTGCCTGGCTTCGTGGACCACCATGCGCAGCTCATCAGCATTCAGGCTGTCACCGCTGCTGGACGCTGGATGTACGCCGAAAATTGCCAGCATCCTGTTGGAAATCAGATTCACCAGCCAGACCAAAGGGTAAAAGATCTTTTGCAAAGGTGTGTAGACATAAGCGGCAATATAGGCAAACGCGTCTGGCTTGAGCGCCGCGAGAGTTTTCGGTGTGACCTCAGCGAATACCAGGATCACAAAGGTCAGCGCGCCGGTCGCGATGGCAATTCCGGCCTCACCGTAGTAGCGCATCGCGATCAATGAAGCGATCGCGGAGGCGAGTATGTTGACGAAGTTGTTGCCGAGCAAGATCAGCCCGAGCAGGCGATCCGGGCGGCTCAACAGGTACCGAGCCAGTTTCGCGCCACGATGCCCCTTTCGTGCCAGGGTTTTCATGCGATACCGGTTCAGCGTCATCAAAGCTGTTTCGGAGCCGGAAAAGAAACCAGAGAGCAGAATCAGCCCGACAAGAATGATGAAAAGTGTGCCTGTAGATATCTGGCTCAATGGAAGTCCCGGTAATTTGGAGGTTCTTTATGTCAACGGCGTTAGCGGCGGTTTCAAGCGGTCGTCAATATCAGCTCAAGGACAAATTTACTGCCAAAATAGGCAAGCATCAGACTGATGAAGCCACCCAGCGTCCACCTTATCGCGGTCCGCCCGCGCCAGCCCACGAGCCAGCGACCGGTCAGCAGTATCGCAAAAACGAGCCAGGCGATGATCGACAGCACGGTCTTGTGTGCCAGGTGTTGTGCGAACATGTTCTCGAGAAAAATGATGCCGGTGATCAATGACACGCTGAGGCAGATAAAGCCGATGATGATTGCATCAAAAAGCAAGGCTTCCATCGTCCTCAATGGCGGCATCATCCGGATCAAACCGCCCGGCTGATGTTTGTGCAGGAAACTGTTTTGTATCGAGAGGACCACCGCCTGGATAGCTGCCAAGCCCAGGATGCTGTAAGCAACAATCGACGTTACCACGTGGAAAATCAGGCCGGGGGGGCTTCCCGGTGGTAACAGGTGAATGGTGGTGGTTGCGTGATCGGCGGCCAGTGTCACAGCGGCAATGGGCAGGACGACGATGCCCACCACCTCGATCGGATGCCTCAAAGCGGATACCAGTGTGAACAGTGTGATAAATGCGCCGACCAGCGACAGTGCGGTAAAAAAACCAAGATTAATGCCGGCCGGGCTGATCATGCTCACCGACAACGTATAGACGTGAGCGCCGAGGCCAAGAAACCCCAATACCAGAATCATCGGCTTGTTCAGACCCGCGACGATCGGAGAGCGTTTCAGTTTCATCAGCAGCAGGATCGTACATGCCAGGTAAAACGAAATCGCTATAAAAGCGGCTATCAGGTCAGTCATGCAGGTCTTGAATTGTAATAATTGGCGATTTTAACCCAACAATGTGAGCATGGTCACAAATGTTCTTCGACACAATCGAGTGCATACACCGGCATGTTAGCATCTGAACAGGCAAAAAAACATGAGAGCAGGTAGTGCGATGCAGATTCGCGTGCTCGGTTGCAGTGGGGGTGTGGGTCAAGGCAGGGCGACGACGTCGTTCCTGGTCGACCGTGACATCTTGATCGATGCGGGGACCGGTGCCTGCGAGCTGGCGCTCGATGAACTGAACGCTGTCCAGGATATCTTCGTCACCCATTCCCACCTCGATCATATCGCGGCTATTCCGCTGTTGGCCGATACACTTTTTGATCAATTGGTGGACAGGCCGATTCGTGTGCACGGGCTGCAGAAAACACTGGATGTGCTGCACAGACATATTTTCAACGGCCAGATTTGGCCGGACTTCACAATCCTGCCGCATCCGGATCGTCCGGTTCTGCGTCTGCAATCGATGCAGCCCGGGTCACTGATCGAAATAGACGGTCGTCTGATCGAGGTGATCGAGGTCAGTCATACCGTGCCAGCGGCTGCATATCGAGTCGAAGCCGGGGGCAGATCGTTTGCATACAGCGGTGATACGACCAGTAATCGGGCTTTGTGGGCCGCGTTGAACCGCCATCCAGAGCTTGATCTGCTGTTCGTCGAGTCTGCGTTTGCCAACAAGGATCTGGAGTTGGCGACCGCGGCCCGCCATTACTGCCCTGAGCTACTCGCTCGCGATCTCCGCCAGTTGAAGCATCAGCCTGCGGTGTGTATTTCCCATCTGAAACCGGGTGAGGAAGCGCTGATCATGAAAGAATGTCGCGATGCCTTGCCACAGTGGCAACTTAAGCAGCTCCGGAGCGGGGACGTGTTCGAGTTGTGACATCGTTGTCTCGTGTATAATCCGCACTTTAATCTGAGCAGGTCGAAAAAACCATGTTTGACGGATTGAGTGACCGTCTCGCCAAAACCGCGCAGCGTTTGCGCGGCCAGGGACGATTGACCGAAGACAATATTCAGGACGCATTACGCGAGGTGCGGATGGCGCTGCTCGAGGCAGACGTCGCGCTGGCTGTCGTGCGCACCTTTGTCGAAGACGTCAAAAAACGAGCGATGGGCGAGGAGGTGCTGACCAGCCTGACGCCGGGCCAGGTCTTCATCAGCATCGTACAGCAGGAGCTCGTCAAGATCATGGGTGAGGCCAACGAACGCCTCGATCTTGCGGCTCAACCGCCAGCAGTAATTTTGATGGCCGGTTTGCAAGGCGCCGGTAAAACAACGACCGTGGCCAAGTTGGCGAAACTGCTCCAGGATCGGGAGAAAAAGAAGACGCTGCTGGTCAGCTGCGATGTTTACCGCCCGGCCGCGATCGAGCAGTTACGAACCCTGGCGATGCAGGTTGACGCTGAGTTTTACCCGAGCTCGAGCGAGCAAGACCCGGCAGATATCGCGATCGAGGCAATCGAGCACGCGCGAAAGCAGCATATCGACGTCGTGCTGGTCGATACCGCTGGTCGTTTGCATATCGATAGCGATATGATGGACGAAATCAAGGGTATCCATGCTGCGGCGCAGCCGGTTGAAACCTTGTTTGTGGTTGACAGTATGACCGGACAGGATGCCGCGAACACCGCCCAGGCTTTTGACGAGGCGTTGCCACTGACCGGTGTGGTACTGACCAAGGCCGATGGAGATGCCCGCGGAGGCGCTGCGCTGTCGATCCGCCAGATTACCGGTAAACCGATCAAGTTCATCGGCGTCGGTGAGAAGATCGAGGCCATAGAACCGTTCCATCCGGATCGTGTGGCCTCACGTATCCTCGGCATGGGCGATGTATTGTCACTGGTCGAGGAAGTACAGCACAAGGTCGACCACAAGAAAGCCGAGCAGTTCGCGAAGAAGGTGCGAAAGGGCAAAGGCTTTGACCTCAATGACCTGAAGGATCAGTTCGAGCAGATGCAGAATATGGGTGGCCTGGCCGGTTTGATCGACAAGATGCCGGGCATCGGCGGTATGGCCGACAAAGTCAAGGGTCAGGTCAATGATCTTGAAATTCGCCGCATGGTCGCGATTATTCAGTCGATGACGCCACAGGAGCGAAGGTTTCCGGATATCATCAAGGGCTCACGAAAACGCCGCATCGCGGCCGGTTGTGGCTTGCAGGTTCAGGACGTCAATCGCCTGCTAAAGCAGCATCAGCAAATGCGCAAGATGATGAAGAAAATGTCGAAAGGGGGCATGGCCGGGATGATGCGCGGTTTGAAAGGGAAAATGCCCGGCGGTGGGCCACCTGGCATGGGTCCCGGCGGTTTAGGATTCTGATTTTTTTCGACGGCATACTCCGGGGTAGTCCGGATGGTGAATATCTGCCGTCGTGCAATATCCTGCGATAACATTTCATATTCAGAAAAAATCACGTAAAATACGCGGCTTGCTGCGAGCCGGTGGGCTCGCGACGCTGAATTTCATAGAGATACTGGAGATATGGTAACCATTCGATTATCGAGAGGCGGTGCGAAAAAGAAGCCGTTTTATCATGTGGACGTCAAGGATTCGCGTACCTCGCGTGACGGCCGTTATATTGAGCGTATTGGTTTTTTCAATCCTGGCGCGCGCGGTGCTGAGCAGCGTCTGCAAATTGACCTTGACCGCGTCGATTACTGGATTTCGAACGGCGCCGGTACCTCCGAGCGTGTGGCAACCTTGTTGAAAGAGGCGCGCAAACTGGCTGCTTGAGCTGTCGGGTGCTAGCGGCTGTGGCAGCTGGTGGTGAAAAGCTGATTCTCGGCAGGGTCTCCGGCGTTTATGGTGTCGAGGGATGGGTCAAGGTGTACTCGGAAACCGACCCCCGCGATGGGATTACCGGTTATGACCCCTGGTACCTTCGTCAGCGCAGCCATAGTCAATCCGAGTGGCGTGAGCTGCGCGTCGAGAACGGACGAAGGCAGGCAAAAACGGTAATCGCCAAGCTTCAGGGCGTCGACGATCGAGATGCCGCACGGCAGCTGATCGGTGCGCTGATCGCGATCAGGCCGGATCAACTGCCGCAGTTGGAACAGGGTGAATATTACTGGCGCGACTTGATTGGCATGCGCGTGATCAACACAGAAGGTGTTGAGCTGGGCGTTGTCCGGCGACTGATGGAAACGGGTGCGAACGACGTTATGGTCGTCGGCACTGCCGACGGTGACGATAGCGCCGAGGAGAACTTGATTCCCTGGACACCAGGCAGAGCGGTGCTCGAAGTCGATGTCGAGCGGCACGAGATCCGCGTTGACTGGGACGCAGACTTTTAATCCGCATGTTGCGGGTTAGTCCGCCGGCAAGATAAGACCCAAACAGGGCATGCTATGCAGTTTCATGTGATCACCCTGTTTCCCGAGATGATCATGCAGCTGTCATCACTCGGTGTGCTGGGGCGTGCGATCAAGCAGGACCTGATCGGCTTAACCTGCTGGAACCCGCGGGATTTTGCCCATGATCGCCACCGTACCGTTGATGACCGCCCTTATGGAGGCGGTCCGGGCATGCTGATGAAGGTCCAGCCATTG
>JARFQK010000109.1 GCA_029287815.1 Gammaproteobacteria bacterium | reverse complement strand
TATTGGTGCGTATGCTCAAGATACTTCTGGGCGAGCGCTTCGTCGGCTTCGCGCAGCAAAACCATAGCGGTGACACCTTGCGCTACACTCGAGTAGGCCGCGAACGGGCCCGCAATCAGGTAGATCTCCTCCTGTGGCGTGAGTGCTCGCCAGTGTTCCTCGGATGAGCCCTTTTCGGTTTCGACGGACTCACCTTGGCTGATGGTTTTCCAGGTTTTTGGCAACCGCACCCTCAGGTCGAAGTTGATCAGCTCGCCATCGACCTGCGGGTACCAAAGGCTCGCACCGGACAGGAACACGCCCTGCTGCGCGACCATGCCCTGAGTCTGTTGGAAACTCCGGGCATATTCCTCGCCATAGGATTGTAGCGAGTGTGCGATGGACCCTCGGTAGCGGACGGTGAAACTCTGTTCACCTTTAGCCAGACTGGCACGATAAACGCGTGGAATTATCGTATGGGATTGCGCTAGCCGGTCGGATTGTCGCTGTGCTGATGGCGTCAATTCGACCAGAGTTGCATGCTCGCTCAGCACCTCAATCTGCATTGCTGGGTGCAACTGGAAGGTCAGCGGCCCAGCGTGGCCCTCTGGCAGTGTCAGCGTGTCGATCACCTCGATGCTGTTGGTCTCGAGCTCAAGACTGACTTGCAGATTGTGGTGTAGCTCCGCACGGACGGTCCAGGGCAGCCAAACACCCAGGAACAGAAGAGAGATCACAGTACGCATTTTTCGCATGCTGGTGTGACAGCGATTTGAAGTTGAGGTTCTGTGGCCCAAGGATTGGAAAACCGCTTCGGGTCCGGGGGGTCGAATACAACCGGTGTCGATAGAGATTGCCGCGCCGCTGGCGAGCCGCGCGGCTGCGGCGTTTTTACGTCAGCAGGCGCGCTCGTGCTGTATCATCTGTTTGAGCCGTTCTCGTAAGTCGAACATCAGGGCCTGGCACTCGCTTCCGCAGTAAGGTTTCAACTCCCTGATGTTTTCGTCTTCGAGATCCAGCATCGAAGCCAGAACAATAAGCGTCTTCTCGCTTTCTGATTTCGCAGAGCACAACAACACAATCGTGCTTACGCCTTCAAGATATCGCTTACGCGCATAGAACGCTATTTTGTCGAAATCAAACTGCCTAATACATCCAGGATTACTGCAGGGCATATTTAATCCCCCCTCTACGCAAACACTGTGTGAACTTACAACGTTACCCATTACTCTGATCGACTGATTCGATTGGCAGCACCTTTTCTTAGACTTGTGCGAACTTCATGCCACATTTTGCTCGGCGATTTACATTCAATGACTTGTGTCACAGACCACACTCAGCAACTCGTGCCTATGTCAAAATCTCCTAACACCATTCCAATATTTCGACACCCGAGTGCACGAGCGCTTCACTTTTGGTGAGATCGCTTATCATTTGCATCGGGGCAAACAAATCAATCGATCAGACTTCTGTGGCACCGTTACGTGCCTCGCCGCTCTGACCGGGTACGTGCTCACTAATCGGCTCATTGCAGTAGCTGCTGCATTGCGCCGATTTCCTCTCTCGCCTCTTCAATGACCTGCAGCGACAAGCTCGGACCGACCTCGCCCAGCATCATTTTTCGAAACGCGGGGACCGTATCGATACGTGGAATTTCAGCCATCCGGGGAGTGCCGATATGACTGTGCATCTGCGCGATAATCACAACATCGCTGTAGCCTGGTTCACCGCCGCTATCATACTGCCAATCATCCGAATGTCGTGCGACATCGATGAATTCTTCACCGAATCCCCACTTCTGGAGCATCATCGCGCCACAATCAGCGCGAAGCATTTTGACCAGCTGGTCCAGCATTACCCGATCTTGAGCCAGAGCGGGATGCCGCTCCGCACCGATCAATACCGGGATAACACCAATGTCATGCATCAACCCAGCCAACATCGCCTGCCCTGCATCCAGGTCAGGGATCCTGCGGGCCAAAGCAAAACTGATCGCCGCGACCTTGGTACTGTGTCGCCACACGGCTTCCATCCGCTGCTGTAGATCTGGTTCACGGCTGCGAAATATGCCCTTGAGCACGAAACTGATCACCAGATCGCGCGTCGTCGACTGGCCGAGGCGTGTGATCGCATCCCTGCACGACTCGATACGTGACCGGCCCTTGAACGCAGGGCTGTTGGCCACCTGGATCAACCGGGCTGTCAATGCCGGATCCATCTGAACGATTCGCGCAATGCTATCGCTGTCTGCTGATGGGTCCTCGAGATGTCTGGCGATACGGACGCCCGTTGATGGCATGCTGGGTAACTCGAGACTGCCTGCCTGCAAGGCTTGATAGACGGCCAGATAGATTTCCTCGCCGAGCTTCTCATGCGGCGCTGGTGACTCTTTACCCGCCGTGCTCGTGAGGACACGACCGGCAATCCTTTCAGCCTCCTCCCGATCCAGACGAATCATCGTGGCGGTGTCCGTTACGATGGCCTGATCTGAACAGTGAGCGGCGGGATTCAAAGGCAGGTGTGACAGGATGGAACCCCCGGCGATGAGTCGGCTTTGACCAGTCGCATCGACGAGCTTGACAATTCCGTCGACAACGAAGTAGAGATCGCCGGCCTCCTTCGTGCGCTCGAATATCACACAATCGCTGGGCGCCTGTAACAGTTCTGATTGTTGCGCCAGCAGCCCGAGCGCGCGGTCATCGCAATGACGAAACGGGTACAGTGACCTGAGTAGCTCACTATGGGGTGCCTGTTGGAGTTTTGTTATTGTTTTTTGTTTCCACATGGCGAGTGCGCCTAGCCTATGCACCAAGTATAGAAACTAAATACTTTTTTTCACAAGAAACGCCCACATTCGCCAAGACTGCGCACGATCGCGTCAGACCCCCATCACCGATACAGCGGGCATGCGAAAAGATTTTCCACCCTTGGGCTAAATTCAGGATTTTTTTGCCCGCATTTCTCACCAGGATCTCGGGAGCAGGCGCGGCAATTTAACCGAGCGGTACGTTGAGCCGTGGCACGTAGCGGCCCGTCGATAGGGACCAATTAGAGAGACGCTATGATAGGATGCGTGGGCAAAATGACACAGCTCGGTCACAGCCAGGAGCATGGGTTGTTATGCCAATACATTCAAAGCAGACTTGCCCAGGGTCCTAGCCCGCATTTCTCACCAGGCGGCATAGAACACTGATAAGGAACTGGGTCTTATGAGGAAACTCGAATGATCGAAAATACAGCGTGTTTGTCAACGGCGCCTATCACGGTTCAGGCTGGTCTTCGTGTCCGGAAGCTTGCTCTTCACTCAAACCATAGCTATGGCTATGCTTTTCGCTCCAGAGCGGCGCTTACGAACACGAATCCTGCGCCTGCCCCCGTGATCCTATTGAGAAATGCAGGCTAGATATGCACGCCTGCAAGATTTTTTTGGTTTTATTATTATTTGCTGGTCAGGCGAACGCCGTCGATAGCACCACCGTCGCCTTCGGCAGCTGCCTGCGTCAATCGAAGCCAGCACCTATCCTCAGCACCGTGCGTTCGCTGGCGCCCGATGCTTTCATCTTCGCCGGTGACAATGTCTACACAGACACAGGTCTGTTTCGTTTCAAACGCGAGCCTGAGCGTATCGCCAAAGCCTATCAGCAGCTGGCCGAGTCTTCCGACTATCGCGCCCTGAAAGATTCGACACAACTGTTCGCGACTTGGGATGACCATGATTATGGCCGCAACAATGCCGGTGCCGAATATCAATGGAAGGAGGAGGCCAAGCAGCAGTTCATGCGCTTTTTT
>JARFQK010000008.1 GCA_029287815.1 Gammaproteobacteria bacterium | reverse complement strand
TTTTGCTCAGCTGGCGGTGCAACGAAGGCGATACCTCGGAAAGCTGTAAGATCCAGGTTCGTGCATGGGGTGAATAGCGCAAGAGCAGAGGCACACCCAGCATCATCAACGGCAAGCCGATCGGTAACGGCAGCCAGAATGCCAGAAAGCCGCTGACCGCGGTTACTGCACCAATGCTAATCAGGATCCACTTCAACGAAAGTCACCATACCACAACTGTGATCTGCTAACTAAAGCGTCTACACGACGAGTTTTCATCACGTGATCAGCCGGTCCCTACACCGCTGAGCTCGTCTGTGCCTGCACAGCCGTGATTGCGACCGTATTGACGATGTCGGTGACCGTGCAGCCTCGACTCAGGTCATTCACTGGTTTGTTCAGCCCCTGCAGGACCGGTCCTATGGCTACAGCGCCGGACGAACGCTGAACCGCCTTGTAGGTGTTGTTGCCGGTATTCAGATCGGGAAAGATGAACACGGTGGCTTTGCCGGCCACTTTGCTGTCAGGCAGCTTGGTTCTAGCGACACCGGCGTCCACTGCGGTGTCATACTGCATCGGTCCCTCGATATTCAGATCCGGGCGCAGGGATCGGGCAAGTCGTGTGGCTTCGCGCACCTCTTCGACGGCTTCGCCTTTGCCCGACTCGCCGGTCGAGTAGGATAGCATCGCGACACGTGGTTCGATACCGAACAAGAGTGCGGTATCAGCCGAGCTGATCGCGATGTTGGCCAGTTGCTCGGCGTTGGGGTCGGGATTTACTGCACAGTCGCCGTACACGAGCACGCGGTCTTCCAGGCACATCAGAAACACACTGGAAACAATCGTGACGCCGGGCCGTGTTTTGATGATCTCGAAGGCGGGCCGGATCGTATGTTGCGTCGTATGTGCGGCCCCAGAAACCATGCCGTCGGCTTGCCCATGATGAACCATCATAGTCCCGAAGTAACTGACGTCAGCCATCGTATCGAAGGCCATTTGCTGTGAGATGCCTCTCTGCTGGCGCAAACGGTGGTAGGTCTCGGCATAGACATCACGCAACTCGGAGCATTGCGGATCGATGATGTTGATATCTTCCAAATGAAGACTCAATTCTTGGATCCTTTTTCGGATCCCATCTGCATCTCCCAGCAGCGTGAGTTCCGCCACACCGCGCGATAGCAGAATCTCGGCAGCGCGTAAGATGCGCTCGTCATTTCCCTCAGGTAATACGATGTGCTGCTGGTTGGCTTTGGCGCGCTGAACCAGCTCGTACTCGAACATCAAGGGGGTCACGCGGCTCGTTAGCCTGCCAGACAGTAGCTGGTCGATTTGACGCAAATCGATACTGGCTTCTACGATCCCCAGCGCGGAGGCGATTTTGTGTTCGTTATCTGCGGACAGTGCTGCTGGCGTCCCGTTGACTTGCAGTGCCGTGGTGAAGGTGTCGCTACCCACCCCGAGTATTGCAAAAGGTGGCGTGCCGAGCCCGGTAAGCAGGTCGAGCAGCTGCGGGGGCGGTGGGCGTTTGCCGGTCAGTAACATGCCGGCGATCTGTGGATAGGCCATCGAGGGGTAGGCGCTCAAGCAGGCCAGTATGATGTCGGCCCGGTCCGCTGGCGTTATGATCAGGCTGCCTTCCTCAACGTAGTCGAGAAAATTGGGGATTTGCATAGCCGCAACCTTGTAGTTGCTGACGATACGGTTCATCTCGTTGACTTCGCCATAGATAAGACGGGCGTTCAGGCATCGCGCTATGTCACCGATGGTTGGTTTTGACAGCAAAGGCTCCTCAGGCACGATATAAACCGGCGGCTCGCCCGCTGGCTCTCTGGCCAGTGCTGTTTTCACGAGTTCGACCTGGTTGCGTGGGACGCTGTTGATCACCGTTGCCAAAATGTCGCAGTGGCGCTCTTGCAGGGACTTGATGAAACCACCCATCGCGTCGCTGATCTCCAACTGGCTGCGATCATTACCGCGGACCACTGGCACGATGAAACAGCCAAGATTGTTCGCAAGGTCGCTGTTGAAATCGAATTCCAGTGCGGAATAGCCGCTCCGATAGTCCGTGCCGGCACATAGTATCCGGTCACATGTTGCTTGGACTTCGCGATATCTTGCCAATATGCGTTTGAGTAGCTCATCATAACGATCGGCCGCTATCAGCTCGCGAGCGACATCCGTGGTACAACCGTACATGTCTTGATAAGACCAATCGAGCTGATATCGCTTCGCAATCAGATCAATCAGCTCATCGCGCGACTCGCCGGCGCGAATGACCGGACGAAAGAAGCCGATCTTGCCGCCGTGACCTGACAGCATTTCCATGATCGCAAGCACGATGATGGATTTGCCGCTGCCTCGCTCTGCGCCTGTGATATAAAGATTTTGTGTCATCGGATGGTGTTCTTCATCGCCAACGGATTTGGCTCTACATTCCTGGCCCCCGTGCGGGCCAAAGCGAGAGCGTTGGCAGGGCCTCGTTTGCTGATTAATCCATTGAGTTTAAACTTTATATTGTAGGCCAACATCGGTTGGCTCTTTGTGATTATTTTGTGACTTTTGCCACGCTTAACCCACATTTTTCACCAGACCGCATTTCTCACCAGGCGGCATATGATAAGGCGTTGGTTCGTTTGAGAAAGCTCTGACGACCCAAAATACACAATGTCTTTCTTGCATGCCTATCACAGTTTTGGCCCGTCCTTATCTGTGTAACATTGTAGGGTGCGCCGTGCGCACGCGCACTCTCAGTTTGGTGGCCCGTTCCGGTGCGCACGGCGCACTCTTCTACGATTGCTTTGCTCTAGCCCGCATTTCTCACCAGGCGGCGTCGAGAGCTGGTAAGGCATTGGCTCTTTTGAGAGAACTCGAATGATCGAAAATACACCGTGTTTTTCAACAGTGCCTATCACGGTTCAGGCTGGTCTTCGTGTCCGTAAGCTTGCTCTTCACTCAAACCGTAGCTATGGCTACGCTTTTCGCTCCAGAGCGGCGCTTACGAACACGAATCCTGCGCCTGCTCCCGTGATCCTGCTGAGAAATGCGGGTTTACAAGCGCAAGATGCCGGAGATTGCCACGCCGCTGTCGCGGCTCGCAATGACGGGTGAGTGGAGCAGGAGTGAGTCAGCCCGGGTGTTGCACGCAGGCATGCGCCTTCGCGCAACATCCGGATTGAAGCTATTGGATCGCGAACAAGGAACCGTCGACACTCGCGAAATAGACCACCCCGTCTTTCACAGCGGGTGAGGAATAGATCTTGTTGTCGGTTCGGTATTTCCACCGAAGGTTGCCGTGCTTGACGGTCAGTGCGTACAGGTGGGTATCGGTGCTGCCGACATAGACTGTGCCTGACGCGACGACTGGCGCCGAGAACACCGGACCCTCGGTTCGAAACTCCCATTGACGGGTACCGTTACCTGCATCGAATGAATAGACGTAGCCATCTTTGCTACCAACGATGACTCCGTCATCATAGACGGCGGGCGATGACAGCACCGGGCCTGCAGTCTTTTTCTGCCACATCTCCTGACCGGTTCGTATGTTGATCGCGTGCACC
>JARFQK010000350.1 GCA_029287815.1 Gammaproteobacteria bacterium | reverse complement strand
GGTGTCCGAGAGGGCAACTGGGTTTTCACACTGAGCGGTGCCGCTGCGCGGTACGCAGCAGGTGACATCACCATCCCGACTGACCGGACGATCGGCGGCATTCTCGATTTCTGGGAGGCTGACTCGGCTCAGCCCGCCATGAAAACAGCACCACCGGGTTAGTCGTTGTAAATATTATTATCCATACACCCAAGTCACCAACGTAGGAGAAAGTAACGATGGCTAATGACAACTATGGCATAGCACTGGGTATGATCGAAACCCGCGGGCTTGTTCCCGCAATCGAAGCGGCAGATGCTATGACGAAGGCTGCAGAAGTGCGTCTTATTGGGCGCGAGTTTGTCGGTGGTGGCTATGTGACCGTTCTGGTCCGCGGCGAAACCGGCGCTGTTAACGCTGCTGTACGCGCTGGTGCAGATGCCTGTGAACGCGTCGGTGACGGTTTGGTCGCAGCACACATCATTGCTCGTCCACATCGTGAAGTCGAGCCGGTTTTGCCGACTGGCGGTGCTGACACGGCAGCAGCAGCCTGAAGGTAAAAGCGTCTTACCCAACTGATCTAACAGGAGAAACAGACCATGGCTAACGAAAACTACGGCATTGCTCTGGGCATGATTGAGACTCGCGGACTGGTTCCCGCCATTGAGGCGGCGGATGCCATGACAAAAGCCGCGGAAGTACGCCTGATCGGGCGTGAGTTCGTCGGCGGCGGCTATGTCACCGTCCTCGTACGCGGTGAAACCGGCGCTGTAAACGCTGCTGTGCGCGCAGGGGCGGATGCCTGTGAACGCGTTGGCGATGGGCTGGTAGCGGCGCACATCATTGCCCGTCCGCATCGCGAGGTCGAGCCCGTGCTCAGCGATTCGCAGGGCAATCGTCCGCTGCGCAGTTGAATGACTGGTTGCTTGACGACTGACTGATCTAACGGCATGTTAGCGTCCAACATCGACTCGCGGGTACTCGGATACCTTGGCCGGGCCCTTAGCCTCGAGCTGTCTGCGGTTCAGCTTTATATGACCCAGGCGAGGCTCGTCGACATGTGGGGTCTGGCCGAGGTGGCTGAGAAGTTCAGCGCCGAGGCCAACGAGGAGATGGGGCATGCCGAAAAGATTATCGGTCGGATGCTGGCTCTGGGAGTTGCACCGAATGCATCGCAATTGCGTCCGGTGCGCCTGGGCCAGAATCTGCAGCAGTTGTTAGAGCACGACTTTGCTTTCGAGAAGGATCTCATCAGCTTGTACGAGGAGGCAACCCGACATTGCGCGCGCGCAGGCGACCATGAAAATCGTCTGCTGTTCCAGGCATTGCTCGCGGACGAACAGCAGCATGCCCGGTCATTGCAGAACTGGATGCAACAGTTGCAGCAGGTCGACAGCCCGGGCCAGGCCAGCAGAGTCATCATCAACGGAGATTACCGATGAGCCATCAATGGCAAGAACGCAATCGCCCTGTCCGCCTCGAGAGACGCTATGAGTTCCAGGACTACAGCACGCTGAGGGATTTTCTGGATCGGGCTGCGGAATTGTCCGAACGCGAGGGCTTCTACCCCGACATGGGTTTTGGTCGCGATTACGTCAACATAACCATCCATCTGAATGAGGGTGATGATGCGTTGGGAGAGCAGCAGCACCGTTTCGCGCAGCAACTGGATATTCTGGCTGACGAAGTCATTCACTGAGACTCGGAATGCCCGTAATCGTCGTTGTCGGCAATAAGGGCGGCGCAGGTAAAACGACCCTGAGCGTCAATCTTGCCGCCGGTTTGACGAAAAAGACCAGCATCGCGATGGTCGATGCCGATCCGCAAGGCTCTGCGTTACAATGGCGTGCTATTGCGGATGATGATGCCCTTCCGGTGTACGCCGCGAGCACCGATTTGACCAATCAGGCCAACGAACTACAAGCTGACTACGAGTACGTGGTCATCGATTGTCCGCCTTCGGTCCACGCACCACAGACCAATGCGGTTTTGCGTATTGGTGATCTTGCGCTGATCCCGGTACAACCGTCCCCGGTCGACCTGTGGGCAACGGTCCACATTGAGCGGGCGATCGACCAGGCGCATCAGAGTAATCCGTCACTTCGGGCCATGCTGGTTATCAATCAGCTCGAGGCCCGCACCACTTTGTCGCGGCTGGTACGCGAGGCCTTGACTGAAATCGCCTTACCGGTAGCCAAAACCGCGGTACGGCGCCGCGCGATCTATCGCAATTGTGCCCTTGAAGGCAAGAGTGTTTTCGACATGGGGCGTCGCGGCGCCAACGCTGCAGAAGAACTCGATCAACTTATCCAGGAGATAATGACACCATGACGAACACCGATAAGACCCGGCAGAAGCTCGTTGATTCCATACGCAAGACCAAGGCGACGGCAGCTGATGCGCCGGCACCAAAGGCGAGCCCGCCGAAGACGAAAAAAACGCGCACGCGGCGGGTTGCTCGCAAGCCGGTCGCTGGCAGTGACGCCGTCACCACCAAGCCCAGCACCACAAAGACGAGTCCGAAACATACCGGCGGTGATCCTTACCAGGGCGGTCGCCGGGTATGGCCCGACTGAGCCGATCTGAAAATAGATAATAATATATATATTTGGATAACATAATCTATTATTATAAATACGATGTTTGAGGCAAGGGCGCCGTCTTTGTCGATCAGAAACCAGCACAGGTGAATGTTCAGGAGACGTGCGAGCGCAAGCTGGCCGTTTAAAGATGACAAGCCGCTTAAGGAAAAATCCGGTGAAACGCAGTCGTTCTCTCGATAAAGGCAGCTCTACACCGCCAACGGCGATGCCGGATTACCTGATACGTCATGCGACACTGCGCCAGCTGCAAGTGTTCGAAGCGATCGTCCGCCTGGGTAGTTTCACGCGTGCTGCCGAGGAACTTTTTCTGACCCAGCCTACGGTCTCGATGCAGATCCGTAAATTGACGGAAGCCATCGGCCTGCCGCTGTTCGAACATGTCGGGCGAAATGTCGAGCCGACCGAAGCGGGCCTGGAGTTGTACGACGCTTGCAAACTGATGTTCGAATCGCTGGCAAACCTTGAAATGAAAGTTTCCGATCTGAAGGGTTTGAAGCGCGGGCGCCTGAGCTTAGGCGTCATCACCACCGCCGAATACGTGGCGCCGGAAATACTCGGCGAGTTCAGTCAGCTTTACCCCGGGATCGACCTGACACTGAAGGTGACCAATCGCGAGAGCATCATCGAACGTATGCACGCCAATGAAGATGACCTTTACATCATGGGGCAAGCCCCCAAAGATGAACTTGAGGTCGAGACCTATGAGTTTGCTACAAACCCTTTGGTTGTGATGGCGCCGCGCACCCATCCGCTTGTGGGCAAGACGCATATCCCGTTGGCGGCTATCGCCGAACAGCCATTCATCGTTCGTGAACCCGGTTCGGGCACGCGCGATATTACCTTCCGGACGCTGGACGCCAAAGGTCTGCGACCCAACATCCGCATGGAGCTCGGCAGCAATGAAGCCATCAAGCATGCCATTGCTGCGGGTTTGGGCTTATCGGTGCTGTCCTTGCACACCTTGACACTGGAGGGCACGGCGGGACCCGTGGCAATACTCGATGTCGAGGGTTTTCCGATCATGCGCAAGTGGTTCATCGTGTATCCGAAAGGCAAGGAGCTGTCGCTGGTTGCGCGCACCTTTCTCGAATTTGCGATCGATTACGAGCCTAAGATACGCGAGCGCGTGAAAAAGATGTGGCCTGCCTTGAAGCTCGTGCTCGACGAAAAGAAAGGGACGGCGCCGCGCACGAAGCGCGTTTCGAAGAGTTAATCGGTAGCTCGGAACAACGCTTCTCTAGCCCGCATTTCTCACCAGGCGGGCTAACTCCTGCGCCTGCTTCCGTGATCCTGGTGAGAAATGTGGGCCAGTGTTGATTTTTTCAGCCAAGCATCGCTCCTGGAGGGTTTACCTCGGCTTGTTCACCAAATGAAATAGGATAAACTGGAAGAGCATTCAATCGGACGATTTACGTGTAGGTGATTGAAATCGCAATAAGTTTGCTTGCGCTTTCTCGGCACGGCCGGGTTAGGCAGCCAGTGTCAGTAGCCGGAACAAAATGCGTATTCTGAATGAGATAAGCCTATATAACTTGCGAGGCGACATCTTTGGGGGGGTCACCGCAGCGGTGATTGCCTTGCCGATGGCGCTGGCCTTTGGCGTCGCCTCGGGCGCCGGCGCGGAGGCAGGTCTGTATGGCGCCATTCTGGTCGGCCTGTTCGCCGCGCTGTTCGGTGGCTCGCCGACGCTGATTTCGGAGCCCACCGGTCCGATGACGGTGATCTTCACCGCTGTCATTGCTAAATTGATCGCTGCCGACCCTACGAACGGGATGGCGATGGCATTCACTGTGGTCATTATGGCTGGGCTGTTCCAGATGCTGTTCGGTGCGATGCGTCTGGGCAAATATGTGACGCTGATGCCTTACAGCGTTGTGTCGGGCTTCATGTCGGGTATCGGGATTATTCTGATCATTCTGCAAATCGGCCCGTTGCTGGGCCAGGCCTCGCCAAGCGGTGGCGTGATCGCAATCATCCAGAGTGTGCCAGGGTTGATCGCCGGCATTCGACCCGAGGAAACCATACTGGCATTAGTCACGATAGCGATTCTATTCCTGATGCCGCTGAAACTGAAGCGTTACCTGCCCCCACAATTGCTTGCCTTGATCGTCGGTACCATCGTTTCGATAATGCTGCTCGATGCCGCAGAAATTCGGCGTATCGGTGAAATCCCAATGGGTCTGCCCGCGCCGCAAATGCCGGTCTTCAGCATCGAGCAATGGCAGATCATGGTGATCGATGCAATTATACTCGGCATGCTGGGTTGTATAGACGCGCTGCTGACCTCGGTGATAGCCGACAGTCTGACGCGCAAGCAGCACAACTCTGACAAGGAATTGATCGGGCAGGGTATCGGCAACGTGATGTCCGGACTCTTCGGTGGTCTGCCAGGTGCCGGCGCTACGATGGGAACCGTCGTCAGCATTCAGAGCGGAGCACGGACCGCGCTGTCCGGTCTGGTCAGGGCCGCGATCCTGCTGGTGATCATATTGTGGGCGGCTGATCTGACAGCCTCGATACCCCTCGCCGTGCTGGCCGGCATCGCGTTGAAAGTCGGCATTGATATCATCGACTGGGGCTTCCTCAGGCGCGCCCACCGTCTTTCCGGAAAGGGCGCGCTGATTACCTATGGCGTTATTGCACTGACCGTGTTCGTCGATCTGATCGCGGCTGTTGGCATCGGGCTTTTCGTGGCTAATGTGATGACCATCACGCGTTTGTCCAAATTGCAGGCTGATGATGTCAAATCGGCCACGGACCCGGACAAGACCGAACTGGAGCTCACCCCCTACGAGCATGATTTGATGGAAACAGCCAACGGCCAGGTCATGCTGCTGCAACTGCGCGGACACATGATCTTTGGTGCCTCGCGTGCAATCAGTCGTACGAACTCAAAAGTTGAGGGACGCAATGCGTTGATCATTGATCTCAAAGAGGTTGTGCATCTCGGCGTCTCCGCATCGCTAGCTTTGGAAGCAACCATACTCGATATGATTCGCGCTGGACGCTGTGTTTTTCTGGTGGGTGCTGTCGGGCAACCGCTCGAGCGACTCGAAAAGCTCGGAGTGCTCGAGCTGATTCCTGCAGAGAACATCGTGGACAAGCGCATTGTCGCGCTTGAAAAAGCGATTTACCGCTGCGAATTGGACGTTCAGCCGGATGGTAAGTTGGAGCCGCCTACAACCGGGGAGGATCAACGGGTGTCGCAGGTTGACGATAGCACGACGCAGCGCGACGGCTAGCGCGCGATATCCTTGCGTTCAAGATAATCCGCAATGTGGTCATAACCGCGCAGCCTGCGCCGTGCGATTTCGCCGCGTTGGTCGTATTCGCGATTGAGGAAATCAGCGCGTTCCTCCACATCGGCGTACCAGGTTGGCGCCATTTGCTCGACCAGGGCCATGTACAGGCGGTAGGTCTCAAATCGCGTGTTGCTGCGGGCGTTTGAATGTGAGATAAGCCCGGCAAGGGTCCTGGCTTCATTCACGAGGTCGGCGTGATGGGCTCGGTTGTAATATAGGTTGGTCACGGATTCAGATTGGCAGGATGCTGCGATGCTACGCAGCTCATGCGAGGCTAGAGCTTGGTAACGATAATCGAGATCGCCGCAGGCCGAATGTTCCTGCGCATGCGCGACTCCGTTCACCATCAGTGCCAATGTTATGATTAGCTTCACGGGTTTCATGGCTCACCTCCACCCTGTTTTTTGTAATGGGTCTTCGGCCTCGAAATAAACATGACAATAGTGTTACCCTTTGGACGGCGGCCCCAGGAGATTTTTTGGGCTGGCGTCTCGGTCATGCCTTGCTTACGCACCACAAAAGCCTTTCAACCTGTGGCTGGTGCCACGAGTGCGTATCTTTTTTATGCTGGAGGCGAAGTTATGACCTTTATTCTAAGGGTAGCTTTCTCCGTTCCCGGTATCCAGCATCGAACTCAGACCACTGTAAGTATTTGTAAAAGCCATCAGTGCGAATGGTGATTATTCGAGTTAACCCATTGTTTTGCCGTCGGCAACAGTGGCCTGAGCAAATATGAATCACTGGCATGGTCATGTCTCGCTGTAAGGTTCTGATCTTAGGAAAAAATGCCCAAGAATTGGTAAAACTGACCATTTTCAGGAGAGGCTTCAGGTTTCAACGAGTTGCAGCGGTTCCGCAAACCTGGCGGTGATCTGGCTGTCTGGATCAAGCCATCCGGCTCACGTTATCATTGAGGTTGATTGGCAGCGCTGTGGTGTATTTGATCTGTTCCATCGCAAAACTCGAGGTAACGTCTGACAGATGGATTCTGTCAATCAGCTTTTTGTAGAACCGATCATAGGCACCGATGTCGCGCACAGCGACTCGCAATAGATAATCGATATCGCCACTC
>JARFQK010000228.1 GCA_029287815.1 Gammaproteobacteria bacterium | reverse complement strand
AGATGTGTATAAGAGACAGATGATATGCTCATTACTGAGGATCAGTTATTACGATTCTGTGAAAGTGTTGATCAGCGTATCCCGGATTCCGTTTCACGCCATCCAGGCTACATATCAATACCGAATTTAATGTCGGTTGTTAGCGTAACGATGTAGCCCGGTTGCAGCATATCCCGGATTGCGTTTCACTCCATCCAGGCTACCTATCGATACAGAACTTCGTGTCGGCTATCAGGGTAAGCGTGTAGCCGGATGCAGCGAAGCGAGATCCGGGGATGAACGAATGTCCGCAGTCGTGAATATTGCAGTAAAGGCCTGAAATAATTATGAAATGGACAGTAATCAGTAAACAATTGCTTTTTGATGGTTTCTTTAGACTCTTTGGTGTCGAACTTAAACATGATTTGTTCGCCGGTGGCCAGAGCCCGGTGCTCAGGCGTGAACTGCTCGACAGGGGCCATGCAGTCGCTGTGCTGCCCTATGATCCCCATCGCGATGAGATCGTTCTGATCGAACAGTTCCGCATCGGCGCGGGTGATGACCCGTCTGGCCCGTGGCTGATCGAGATAATCGCCGGCTTGCAGGAGCCTGATGAGTCGCCACTGCAAGTGATCCATCGGGAAGCGGCTGAAGAAGCAGGCTGCGCCATTGCCGATCTGATTCCGGTGCACCGGTATTATTCCAGCCCCGGAAGCAGCAATGAACTCGTCCAGATCTATTTTGCTCGCACCGACACCAAAGGTCTTGGCGGCATACACGGTTTGGACGAGGAAGGCGAGGATATCCGCGTTCGCGTCCTCAGCAGTGATACTGCATTCGAATGGCTGGATAGCGGCCGTATTGATTCAGCCCTGCCGATAATCGCATTGCAGTGGTTCAGGCTGAACCGCGACAAGATTCGGGCGCAATGGCTCCAGGATTAAAATATCCATTAGCGCGGCGTAGGGTGCGCCGCGCGCACCATTAATCAATATAACCATGCCTTCTCAGCATTCCACGTCGCCCGGTGAGAACTGCGGGTTAACAGGAACCGATGGCCTGGTAGTAGCGCCTGGTGCGCACGGCGCACCCTACGTTTACTCGCAATGACGCCGGGTAGGCGTCATTGCGAGGAGCGGTAGCGATGCGGCAATCTCCCGGCGCTTGCGCAAGAGCTCAGAAGCGTAGGGTGCAATCAGGCAATCGTCACCTGATCCGACAGATACACATCCTGAATCGCCTGAAGCAGCGCGATGCCGTCCTGCATCGGCTTCTGGAAGGCCTTGCGGCCCGATATCAACCCCATGCCGCCGGCGCGTTTGTTGATCACTGCGGTACGTACGGCCTGGGCAAGATCATTCTCACCCGAAGCACCACCGGAGTTGATCATGCCGATACGACCCATGTAGCAGTTGGCGACCTGGTAGCGGGTCAGGTCGATCGGATGATCAGTGGTCAGTTTGTCATAGACCAGCGGATGGGTCTTACCAAAACCGATTGCATTGTAGCCGCCATTGTTGGTGGCCTGTTTTTGCTTGACGATGTCAGCACCGATCGTCGCAGCAAGATGGTTGGCCTGCCCGCTCAGATCGGCCGAGGCGTGGTAATCGACGCCGTCTTTCTTGAACCCGCTGTTGCGCAGATACGCCCAGAGGATGGTGACCATGCCGAGTTCGTGAGCATGGGCAAAAGCATCGCTGATTTCCTCGATCTGGCGGCGGGATTCGGGCGAGCCATAGTAGACCGTTGCGCCGACAGCGACCGCGCCCATATCGAACGCCTGGTCCACATTGGCGAACAGCGTCTGGTCGAATATGTTCGGATACGTCAGCATTTCGTTGTGGTTGATCTTGCAGATAAACGGAATCCGGTGCGCATATCGGCGTGCGACGCTGCTGAGCACACCCAGGGTCGAGGCGACACCGTTGCAACCGGCCTCGATCGCGAGTTCGCAAATCTGGGCCGGGTCGAAAAACGCTGGGTTCGGTGCGAACGAGGCGCCGGCGGAGTGCTCCACACCCTGGTCGACCGGCAGGAAGGAAACGTAGCCGGTACCAGCGAGCCGACCGTGTCCAGTCATCGCCTGCCAGTTCCTCAACACCGTCGGCGATCGGTCGCTATTCATCATCACGCGTTCAACGAAATCACTGCCGGGCAGGTGCAGGTTCTCTTTCGGTATGGCAGTGGCTTCGTAAGTGAGCAGGCTCTCGGCCTCGTTACCAAGCAGCGATTCGATATTGGTCATGATGGTTTCCCCCATTTAGAGTGATTTGTTTTCCAGTTTCATACCTTGTTTGGCGGTGTATTCGTGTTCGGTCAATTTTGCCTGTGCTGCCGCTAGCCGCGCAATGGGCACCCGGTGTGGTGAGCATGATACATAATTCAGGCCGATGTGGTGACAGAAGCGGATCGACTCGGGGTGCCCACCCTGTTCGCCGCAAATGCCGACCTTCAAGTCTGCGCGCGTCTGACGGCCCCAGTCGACCGTGATTTCCATCAGGCGGCCGACACCCTGGATGTCAAGCACCTCGAACGGATTATGCTCGAGGATGTTGGCTTCTTCGTACAATGGCAGGAATTTGTTCTCCGCATCTTCGCGTGAGAACGAGAAGCTCGATTGCGTCAGGTCGTTGGTGCCGAACGAGAAAAATTCGGCGAGTTCTGCCAGCTTGCCGGCGCGCATGCAGGCGCGCACGACTTCAATCATGCTGCCGAATTTGAAGTTGAGTTTCATAGCGTACTCGGCTTCGACTTCCTCACGCACCTCATCGACGATGTTCTTGACCCACAACAGCTCCTTCCTGGTACAGACCTGGGGTACCATGATTTCGGGATGTACTTCAAAGCCTTCCTTATTGCATTCTGCCGTGGCTTCGAGCACCGCGCGGATCTGCATGCGGTAGATCTCAGGGTAGGTAATACCCAGGCGAACACCGCGGTGCCCAAGCATTGGATTGACTTCGAAAAGCTCGCGCACCTTGTGCAGCATTTGCGTTTTCTTCGCAATCGCGGCCTCCACCAGTTC
>JARFQK010000226.1 GCA_029287815.1 Gammaproteobacteria bacterium | reverse complement strand
TGGACGAGCCCTCACTTGATCTTTGAATCCACAAAGAATTTTGCTCAGTCGGCAATACACACGGTTATTCCACTCCTTCGCAAAATCCTTTGTGGATCCAAATCTCGGCGTGATCATCTCGTCCCCTGGTAAGACAGGCGGCCTGGTGTTCGTAAGCGCCGCTCTGGAGCGAAAAGCATAGCCATAGCTACGGTTTGAGTGAAGAGCAAGCTTACGGACACGAAGACCAGCCTGAACCGTGATAGGCATTGTTCAAAAACACGGCGTATTTTCGATCTTTCGAGTTTTCTCAAACGAGCCAATGCCTTATCAGCTCTCTACGACGGCTGGTGAGAAATGCGGGCTAGCTGACGGATGGTCGAAAAAAAGCCAGCACATTTGCTGGCTTTTTTGATCACGTCGGTGACAGCCCATGAACACGCAGCCATCGCAACGAACGCACAAAAACAATCAAATCAAGAATTCACTCGGCGCCTTCGCGCGAAGCAAAACCGATACTATTCTTCGGCAGCGCTTTGCGGACGATCAACGAGTTCGACGTAGGCCATCGGTGCGGCATCACCGGCACGATAACCACACTTCAGGATGCGTGTGTAGCCACCCGGACGCTGCTTGTACCGCGGGCCCAGCTCGTTGAACAGCTTGCCGACAGTAGACTTGTCGCGCAGACTGGCGAACGCGATACGCCGCTTGGCAACCGAGTCCTCTTTTGCCAGGGTAATCAGTGGCTCGGCGACGCGACGCAGTTCTTTTGCCTTCGGCAGCGTTGTCTTGATGATTTCGTGTTCAAACAACGCATTCGCCATGTTGTTGAACATCGCCTTACGATGGCTGCTGTTTCTGTTCAGATGGCGGCCCGATTTACGATGACGCATGATAGTTTCCTGTTAGACTTGATTAACTGGCTTCCTTGTCCCTGATCGAAGCCGGGGGCCAGTTTTCCAGTTGGATGCCGAGTGACAAACCGTGTGATGCCAGCACATCTTTGATCTCGGTCAGTGACTTCTTGCCAAGATTCGGTGTTCTGAGCAGCTCCACTTCAGTGCGCTGGATCAGGTCGCCGATATAGTAGATGTTCTCCGCTTTCAGGCAGTTTGCAGAACGCACGGTCAGCTCGAGCTCATCAACCGGACGCAGCAGGATCGGATCGATATCCGCTTCGAGGTCAGCTTCGGTCTCTTCCTCGATGCTCTGCAAATTGACGAATGATGACAGCTGACTCTGCAAAATAGTCGCAGCGGTCCGAATGGCGGCCTCCGGATCAACGGTTCCGTTGGTTTCCAGATCGATGATCAATTTGTCGAGGTCGGTGCTTTGAGCAACTCGCGCGTTTTCGACGTTGTACGCAACGCGACGTATCGGACTGAAAGAAGCATCCAGCTTCAGATGGCCGATCACGGTACCCTCATTTTCGTCTCTGCGACGGGTAACCGGCTGATAACCGCGGCCTTTGCTGACCTTCAGGGTCATGCTCAGCTTGCCTTCCTTGTTAAGGTTGGCAATCACGTGTTCCGGGTTCACGATTTCAACGTCATGACCGGTTTGGATATCGCCCGCGGTTACAACGCCCGGGCCGGTCTTGGTCAGTGTAACGGTGGCTTCTGAGCTATTGTGCATGCGCAGGGCCACGCCCTTCAGATTCAGCAGGATCTCGAGCACATCCTCCTGTACACCGTCCATCGTGCTGTATTCATGAACCACACCGTCGATCTGCGCTTCGGTAATCGCGCTGCCCTCGATTGACGACAGCAGTATTCGGCGCAGGGCGTTGCCCAACGTATGGCCAAAGCCTCTCTCCAACGGCTCGAGTGCGACTTTTGCGTGTGTGTCGCTGTATGCCTGAACGTTGATCGTACGCGGTGTGAGTAGCTCTTCTGACATTCGTTACATGCTCCCCTATTTGGAGTAAAGCTCGACCACGAGCTGTTCATTGATATCGGGTGGAAGATCGGTACGCTCTGGTACATTCTTGAAGGTGGCTTCCAGCTTGGATTCATCCAGCGAAATCCAGTCAACGATACCTCTGGCTCTGGCCAGATTCAATGAGTCAGTGATACGTGTCTGTTTCTTCGCTTTCTCGCGAACTGTGATCACGTCATTCGGCTTCACCTGATAAGAAGGTACGTTTACAATCTTGTTATTGACCAGTATCGCCTTATGGTTGACCAGCTGCCGCGCTTCCGCGCGGGTGGCACCGAAACCGCTGCGATAGACAACATTGTCGAGGCGCGTTTCCAGCAAGGACAGCAGATTTTCGCCAGTCGAACCTTTCTGTCGAGCTGCGGTTTTATAGTAATTGCGGAACTGTTTCTCCAGAACACCGTAGATACGGCGCAGCTTCTGCTTTTCACGCAACTGCAGCGCATAGTCCGAAAGCCGAGCGCGGCGTGCACCGTGTTGGCCAGGAACCTGGTCGGCCTTGCACTTGCTGTCCAACGGACGCAGCGCAGATTTCAACTCCAGATCGGCGCCTTCACGGCGGCTCAGCTTACATTTTGGTCCAGTATATTTAGCCACTTGAATACTCTCCGATGTCAGACGCGACGCCTTTTAGGCGGACGGCAACCGTTGTGCGGAATTGGGGTAACGTCGGAGATGTTCATTATCTTGAAGCCGACATTGTTCAATGAACGCACCGCCGATTCACGGCCCGGCCCGGGGCCACGCACCATCACGTCGAGATTCTTCAGGCCAAAATCGAGAGCGCGGGTGCCCGCACGTTCGGCAGCAACCTGGGCTGCGAATGGCGTGCTTTTGCGCGAGCCACGAAAGCCCGAGCCACCGGCTGTCGCCCATGCGAGCGTGTTGCCCTGGC
Source organism: Gammaproteobacteria bacterium (assembly GCA_029287815.1). Taxonomy (GTDB): domain Bacteria; phylum Pseudomonadota; class Gammaproteobacteria; order SZUA-229; family SZUA-229; genus JABDQW01. Next base: position 3,325 of record JARFQK010000226.1, on the reverse strand, counting down.
GATCAGTGATTGTGATGATCGTATTGTTGAACGACGCATAAATATGCGCAACGCCGTCAGTCACCGTGCGTTTTAGTTTTTTACGTGCTTCTGCTTTAGCCATTACTCATTCCAAATTATGTCAGTCAGGCGTACTATCTCGATACCGCTCTGCGCGGACCTTTACGTGTGCGCGCGTTGGTACGGGTTCTCTGCCCCCTCAGCGGTAGGCCACGACGATGGCGAATGCCGCGATAGCAGCCCAGGTCCATCAAACGCTTGATACTCATCGAAACTTCACGACGCAGATCGCCTTCAATCGTATATTTGCCAACTTCAGATCTGAGCTTTTCGAGCACATCCTCGGACAAATCACCGATTTTTTGTGTCTGTTCGATACCGGTATCCGCACAGATATGCCGCGCACGCGTGCGCCCAATGCCATAGATATAAGTAAGACCAATGACAGTATGCTTGTTCGGTGGAATATTTATTCCTGCTATTCGAGCCATGTTAATTCCCGTTTGTGCGCGGCAAAGCGCGCAATTTTAGCCATAAAACTGCGTCAAATCAACGTCGGGCAGCCGATATGCCGATACTCAAAGAGTTTCTAACCCTGACGTTGTTTGTGGCGGGGATCGCTGCAAATCACCCGGACCACGCCGTGGCGCTTGATGATTTTGCAATTGCGACACATCTTTTTCACGGATGCACGTACTTTCATCTCATTACTCCGGCCAGAACCGATTCACTATCGTTTGAAGTTTTGCAGGTTTGCCTTTTTCATCAGGCCTTCGTACTGATGCGACATCAGGTGTGATTGCACCTGTGCCATGAAATCCATCACGACCACGACGATGATCAGCAGGGATGTGCCGCCAAAGTAGAACGGAACATTCCAGTACAAAATCAGAAATTCGGGCAGTAAACAGACCAGCGTGATGTATATCGCACCGACAAAAGTCAGCCGCGTCATCACCGTGTCGATGTAGTTCGCTGTCTGCGCACCCGGCCGTATGCCCGGGATGAAGGCGCCTGATTTCTTCAAATTATCTGCTGTCTCACGCGCGTTGAAAACCAGCGCGGTATAGAAAAAACAGAAGAATATGATCGCCAGCGCGTACAACAGTACATAGATGGGCTGACCGGGGGCCAGCGTACCGGCAATGTCCTGCAACCACTGCATGCCTTCAGATTGCCCGAACCAGCTGCCCATCGTGGCTGGAAACAATATGATACTGGAGGCGAAAATCGGCGGTATCACGCCCGCCATGTTCAGTTTCAGCGGCAGATGACTGCTCTGCGCGGCGTACAGACGCCTGCCCTGTTGGCGTTTGGCGTAATTCACCGTAATACGTCGCTGCCCACGTTCGACGAAAACCACGAAACCGGTGACCGCGATCGCCATGATGAACAGGAAAATCGTCGTCAGCGTGTGCAACTCACCAGTGCGTACCAGCTCCAGTGTGCCGCCAATCGCACTGGGCAGCCCGGCCACAATACCGGCAAAGATGATCATCGAGATGCCATTTCCGATACCGCGCTCGGTCACTTGTTCACCAAGCCACATCAGGAACATGGTCCCAGTGACCAGTGTCACGGTAGCGGTGAACACGAAGCCGAAGCCGGGATTCAGTACCAGCGGATTGACGCCAACGGACTGGCCCTGTAGCGCGGTCGAAATGCCGATGGACTGAAAGGTTGCCAGCACCAGCGTGAAATAACGCGTGTAGCTCGCGATCTTGCGGCGACCCGATTCGCCCTCCTTCTTGATCTGCTCCAGCGAGGGCACTGTGACCGCCAACAGCTGCATGATAATCGATGCGGAAATATACGGCATAATGCCAAGCGCAAATATCGACATGCGTCCGAGCGCACCGCCCGAAAACAGATTGAAAACGCCAAGTATGCTGCCTTTCTGTTGATCGAACAGCGTCGATAAAACGGTAGGATCGATTCCAGGCACAGGAATGAAAGCACCGATGCGAAAAACGATCAAAGCACCGACGACGAACAGCAACCGCCGCTTCAATTCCTTCAAATGACCTAGACCGAGACCCGCCATGATAATCCGCGACTACTGTCAGCCCTGGATGGTCCCACCGGCGGCTTCAATCGCCTTGCGCGCGGCCGGTGTCACACTGATGCCCTGCAACCGCACCGCCTTGGCGATCTCGCCCGAAGCAATGACCTTGGCTTTTTCGGTACGGGCGGGTACGACACCCGCATCGATCAAGGCCTGCAGGTCAATCGCATCCGCGCTGATTTTTTCCAGTTCGTTCAAGCGCACTTCAGCCCGTGTGACAAAAGTTCTTGACACGAATCCAACCTTGGGCAAACGCCGCTGCAAAGGCATCTGACCACCTTCGAAGCCGACCTTGTGAAAACCGCCCGCGCGCGACTTCTGTCCTTTGTGACCACGTGCGCAAGTCTTGCCCCAGCCGCTACCGATGCCGCGCCCAACACGCTTGCTCGAGCTTTTGCTGCCTGTGGCAGGCCGCAACTTATTCAATTGCATAAGAAATCCTCCTGAATCAGGCTTCTTCCACCGATAATAGGTACGATACCTTGTTGATCATGCCACGATTCTCGGGTGTGTCTTTGACCACTACAGAATGATGAGTGCGGCGCAGACCCAAGCCCTGTACACAGGCCTGATGTTTTTTCAGCCTGCCGGCAACGCTCTTGATTAAAGTAACCTTGAGTTCTTTATCAGCCATGTCTTCAACCCAGAATCTCTTCCACAGTTTTGCCGCGCTTAGCCGCAACATAGGTCGGTGAGGCCATACCAGTCAGACCATTGATGGTTGCCCGTACCACATTCACCGGGTTACGCGTGCCGTTGATCTTCGCCAGCACATTTCTGACACCAACAGCCTCGAATACGGCGCGCATCGCACCGCCTGCAATAATACCGGTACCTTCCGATGCCGGTTGCATGTATACATTGGCAGCACCATGCTCGCCATAGGTCGCATGCTGCAGCGTTCCACCGATCAGATCGACTTTCTTCATGTTCTTACGTGCACGATCCATCGCTTTTTGAATTGCCAACGGCACTTCTTTTGCCTTCCCATAGCCAAAACCAATCTGGCCTTTGCCGTCACCAACAACCGTCAAAGCGGTAAAACCGAATTGACGTCCACCTTTGACTACCTTTGCGACACGGTTCACTGCGACCAGTTTTTCTATCAGATCGTCTTTTGATGCGGATGCTTCTACATTAGCCATATTTCTATCCTGTCACTACGGTCTAGAATCTCAAACCGTTTTCGCGGGCAGCATCAGCCAGTGCCTTGACCCTGCCATGGTATTTGAAACCGGAGCGATCGAACGCCACCAGTTC
>JARFQK010000174.1 GCA_029287815.1 Gammaproteobacteria bacterium | reverse complement strand
AAGCGTTGCGGTATCACCACCCGGTTCATACGTGCCAGCTATGTAAGTGCCATTTTCGTAGAAATAGTTGTCCAGAAATATCGCGAGCTGCTCGGCATTTTCCTGGGTGGCCGTGCGTTCGCCCAGCTCGATATAACCCTCGTACGCGGGCACCGCAACCGCCGCAAGCACCCCGATGATTCCGACCGTGACCATCAGCTCGACCAGGGTATAGCCCGACTGTTTGGATTCGTTCATCTCCACATCCTCCAGATAGATGTTGTTAATTATGGATGATTTTCAGCAAAATGCGTGGCATTCGGACCGAGAATCTGCCGAGCGTGCCGAATAGCCGGATAAAGCGTATTCTGGCTCCTGCTGTTATCATTGAGGAAACCAGGGTTCGTGCATTCTGCGGCTAAGGAGTTTTTTTTGTCCTGCAGGCTAGGGCTTGTACGCCGATGCCGCGAATCACAGCTAACCAATAGAGTGCTGAGCGCGGCTCTTGCCAACCAGCGCACTTGACAGGTCCATCAAATAAGAAAGGGGGGCAAAGCCCCCCCTGTTTATCAGCTGCATAATCGAACCGATTATGCTGACAGCTTACTGAACGTCAGCGGTAATATCAGCAGGCAGGTCCAGGTACTGTGGCTGAGAGACAGTAATAGCAAGCGCGTTCAACGGACCGCCAGAGATACCGACGACACCATCAGCGTCAACCGGAGCTGCTGCATAAGCTGGATCGCCAGAAGGCGATTTGGCCGCCGTGGTGTTGTTCAGGTGGGCAACCCAGTCAGTGTCTGCCGCAACAGACGGCAGGACACCACCGTTGATGCCAGTCGGTGCCAGACCAAGAGCCGCCTGAGATTTTTCCTTGGATGCTTCGTTCTTGATGATGCGACGGGCTTCGTCGAAGTTGCTGGTTACTTTCGACATGTTGGAAGTGTCGATGTAGCTGTTGTAAGACGGAATCGCGATAGCAGCCAAAATACCGATAATGGCGACTACGATCATCAGTTCGATAAGGGTAAAACCTTGGGTCTTCTTCATCATTCTCTCCTGAGAGTTAGCAATCTGTTTTATGTTGCTTTCGCTCAATTGTTGAAAGCTGTTATTCATATAGCAGACACTATGCCAATTTGCCGGAAATCAGGAATTTAATTTATAAACAATGGCTTAGGGGTGCCGTCCGGTATCTATGCCGCTGTTGGGTGGGGGATCAAATTGTCACATGTTGACAATTTTGTTAGCCAATAAAACCCCAAGCTGGCCTCATGGATAATCACTTGATCATCACCACCTGCAGAAAGGCATGCAGCAGTCCGTATTTGAAAAAGATGCTGTGCTCGGACGCAGGAGAATCATCATCACCGTGTTCAAGAGACTGGAGAAATCGGAAATCTTGTATATAAATATTAAAGCACCGGTATTTAACTCTGACTCACATCGAGGCAAGCGCAAAGAGGTGAAGGTCTAATGGTACTAACAGAAATCAGTCGAAAGCAGGCGTTCTTGACGCATCTGGCAGCGAGCAGCATGATCTTCCTGGTGCTGTCGTACCTGATCATCTTTCACTGGTATCCTGAATTCTATTTTGTTCTTGATGGTGGTCAGCGCGCGATAGCGACCATCTTCTTTGTCGATGTGGTTCTTGGCCCCGGACTGACTTTGCTGGTCTTCAAGCCAGGCAAGAAAAGCCTGAAGTTCGACATGTCTGTAATTCTCAGCATACAGATGGCTGCGTTGATTTGGGGCATTAACAATGTCTATACAGAGCGCTCAGCTACCACCGTCTTCTATCAGGGCAAGTTCACCTGCATTTCGCAGCCCGATGCCGGCGAAATCGATCTTGCAGCTATTGCAAAGGGGCCTAGTGGCAAGCAGAACCTGTCGTTACTGCAGCGTCCCGATACCATTGATGGATTGCTGGAATTCACCAAGGAAGCGTTCGCGGCCAAAAGCTCTGCCGTTTACTACTACGGTGAAAAATTTGTCCCTCTGGATGAACAGGTTCTGCCCAGACTGGACAAGTATCGCCTGGATTTGAGCGCACTCAAGGAAGAGAGTGCCGACTATGCCGATGCGGTGAAGACTGATCCAACATTTCAGAGTGATAGCGAGCGCTATCAACTGATACCTTTGTCCTGCCGCTATGGCAAGGTGGTTGCCGTCTATGATCGGGAGCGGCTGAACATTGCTCACACGCTGGATGTGCCGACGCGGCTCAGCGCCGAGGCCAACGATGAGCCGTTACCGTTGAAAATAGAGCAGGAGCAGAATGTGGTACAACGCATCGAGGACGGTATGATCAGGGCGTTCCTGGGTGAATGAGGTGTCGTCGCAGGCTGATCAGTCTGGTTTCAACGCAGAGGCGCAGAGACGCAGAGGCCGCAGAGAGAATTGTCTGGTTAGGTGACGTCCAGATTTTCAGCTAGTCCGCCACAGTCACTCTGACCGGTGGGAGAAGTCTACTGAACAAAGTAATCGCTTGAATTTATTCCCACCAGTGCGAGGACATTGCTTCCATTCGTTCGGCAGCACAGTGGAGCTTGTGTGCAGCGGGCTTGTACTCTAACGACAAATTAACATTCAGCAGTTCTTTGCGGCCTCTGCGTCTTTGCGTTGAATCATTAAACGCCCAATCAAAGCATACCCTTGCGGCCTCTGCGCCTTCGCGTCTCTGCGTTGAATTATTTGCGATGACCTGGAAGGATCATTCGATCTGGTATTTCTCCAGTCGATAGCGCAGCTGTCGCAGGCTGAGGCCGAGCAATTTTGCTGCGGCGGTTTTGTTCCAGCGGGTTTGTTCGAGCGCATGCATAATGCTGCTTTTTTCCTGGCTGGCGAGGTCGAGCGGTCTGGCCAGGGTGCGATCGGCAAGACTGGTAGGCGCGGGGGGGCGTGCGCTGGAGGAAAATTTCAGGTCGGAGCTGTGCAACACGCTGCCTTCGGCGAGCGCGAGTGCGCGTTCCAGGATATTCTCCAGCTCACGGACATTGCCCGGAAAATTGTGGGCCTGCAACGCAGCAATCGCAGCGTCATCGAGCTGAGGTGTCATATCGCGATGGGCTTTGGCGGCGAGTTGCTGGAGGATCTGTTTCGCCAGCAGCGGGATATCCTCGCGTCGCTCGCGCAGGGAGGGCACAGTCAGCTCGATCACATTGATCCGATAGTATAAATCCTCTCTGAACTGGCCTTCTTTGATCAGCGCGACCAGATTCTTATGGCTGGCGCTGAGGATACGCACATCCACCGGAATCTCGCGGTGAGCGCCTACCGGTTTGACCGCTTTCTCCTGGATCACACGCAACAGCTTGACTTGCATATGCAGCGGTAATTCAGCAATTTCATCGAGGAACAGCGTGCCTCCGCTAGCCGCCTGGAACAAGCCCTGCTTGTCATGATGAGCACCGGTAAAGCTGCCCTTGATATGGCCAAAAAATTCACTTTCCATGAGCTCCGCGGGTATCGCCCCGCAGTTCACTGGAATGAATGGCGCGTCGCAGCGCGAGCCTTGTTCGTGAATCATCCTGGCGACACGTTCTTTTCCGGAACCAGACTCGCCGTGAATAAATACTGGTGCCTGACTACGCGCCAGTTTTGCGATTTTCTTCGTCAGGGCTGTCACAGCCGGTGACTGCCCAGTGATCGACGTTCTGCTGACAGCTTCAGCGTCGTTGTTCGCACTTGGCAGCGTGATCGCTGAGGACACCAGGTTTCTGAGGATCTGGATGTCGACCGGTTTGGACACGAAATCGAAGGCGCCCGCCTTCAATGCTTTTACGGCAAGCTCCATGTTGCCATGCGCTGTGATGACCGCGATCGGTATGGCGGGGTGGTGTTGCTGGATGTAGCTCACCATTTCGAGACCATCACCATCGGGAAGACGCATATCGGTTAAACACAGGTCGAACTGTTCGCTGTCGACCAATTTGTAGGCATCTTTCAAATTCATCGCTGAGCGTGAATGCAGCCCCATGCGTGCGAGCGTGATCTCGATGAGCTCGCAGATCACCGGTTCGTCGTCAATGATTAACACGTGTTTTGCTGTCATTATTCGAATGCCCGTTGCCTGATGGTCATTGTTACTTTGATGATCATTGACCGGCTACCTTTCTCAGACCTTGTTCGGTAGCTTGCATGAAATATATCCGGAAACAGGTACCACCGGCAGGAAGCGCGACATGACGGATTTTGGCCCGGTTGCTTTCGACGACTTCCTTGGTGATGAACAGCCCCAGCCCGGTACCCTCATTGCTGGTGGTGAAAAAGGGCTCGAAGATGTTTGCTGCAGTCTTGGCATCGATACCGGGGCCATTGTCGATGACATCGACGAAAGGCTGTCGGCTCTCTGTATCGATACCGCCGCGCATGGTGATGGAGACCTGATCCAAAGGAACGCGGGCGTGATTGACGGCATTGCCGCACAAATTCCACATGACCTGGTGGAGTTGGGTCGAATCGAACAAGACCGTCATGTTTTCAGGCGCGACCTGAAGCTTGATCTGTTGTTTGTCCAGTCCCTGCGAGGTGGCGTATTCATCCTTGAATTTTTCTAGCCAGGGCAATAATCGAATCGGCTCGGAGGTGCCGCTCTGCTCACGCGAGAGCTGCAATACGTTCTCGATCACACTGTTGAGCCGTTCTACCTGGGTGCTGATAATCTCTGTCAGCTTGCTGTCCGGACTGTTTTGCAGAGCTTCCTCCAGCAACTGGGACGCGTGATTGATGGCCGCCAGTGGATTACGGATCTCATGGGCAATGCTGGCGGTCAGCCGCCCGAGTGAAGCCAGCCTGACCTGCTGGAAGCGCTGATTGAGGCGGCTGGCGTCCTCAAGAAACACCAGAGTGGTACTGTCCATGCCGGCTGACGGCTCGATGCGGCTGAAGCCCGGCTGCAGGTCCGGAAGGCCATGGCTCTGATGGATGGGTTTTTGCTGAGTGGGTACAGTGCTGTTCTGCCATTCGACAAAGCGACTATGCAGTTCAGGTTGTGCTTGTTCGAGTGTCATGTTGTTGTCCACAGAAGCGATGCCCAGCAGGCTTCTGGCGGCGTTGTTCGCCATCTTGATCCAGCCGCTGGGGTCGACCACGAGGATACCGGTGCGCATGCTGCGAATGATCTGCTCGTTCATCTGTACGGCGCTCTTCAGTTCCCGGCTGCGGTCGCTGGCCAGGCGTTCACTCGCACGCATCCGTCTGGCCACGATCGACGTAATAAAAGCGAAGGCAAAAATAACGACACCCAGAATTCCGGTCTGGATGTAAGCTTCGCGATAATTCGGCAATACCAGGTGTGAATAGATGTGCTCGCCCAGCAGTGCCAGCGATGTCGCTGCCGCGAGGAACAATGTGACGCGGCGGGTCAGAAATATACTCGAAAGCGAGATGCTGATAATCAGGAGCATGCCGATGCCGGAGCGAATGCCGCCGCTGGCGTGCATCAACATGATGATCAGAATGATGTCGACGCTGGTTTGTATCACGACCTGGCTGTCGAGCCCCGGCTTTCGTAAATAGAGGGTCAGCATGAAGACCACGCTGGCGGCGACATAGGCGATCGTTGCCCAGAAGAACAGCGGTTGATCGTAGTAGCCGGGATGAAAAAACAGGTGTGTCCACCCGTTCAGATGCAGGGTCAGGAATAGCAAGGCAAGCGCGGCCCGGTAATAGTTGAACAGGCGTAAGTATTTCCAGCTGCTGTGTTGCAGCTCGGGGTTCAGGAATGGCTTGTCAACTTCTGTGGCTATGGCTCTCGTCCCAGTCCCGTTGATGTTGTTGGCAACAAAAGTTTTCAGTACCTGAGATAATAGCTTCTTTTCTTGGAATGTAGGTTCCGCATTGCAGGCATTTCACCATATCATCGGTTTTTAGCGAGGTTGTCTTTTTCTGACGGCGACTTCTGCTGCTCAAGCGATTCTTTATAATGAGAAACAGCAGGAGAGCCGCAGCGATGATGATGAGAATACGAAACATGTTATTACGTTGAATAACAGAGAGTAAGTCAATGAGTCAATCTGTTAGGGTTGCTATGGTACAGGATAACTTCCATGTCGGCGACATCAATGCCAATGCGCGCCTGATCATACGCCTTGCCCGACTGGCGGCGGAGCGGCACGCCGATCTGGCGGTGTTCCCGGAGCTGGCACTGGTGGGCTACCCGCCGGAAGACTTGCTGTTTCGTCCTGGGTTCATCACGCAGGTGGAAAATGCGGTAGACAGCATCAAGCAAGCGGTATCGGGTATCGACGTCGTACTGGGTTTGCCGGTAACACATCAGGGTAAGCTCTACAACGCGGCGATGTGGTTGCGAGATGGAGAGTGCCTGGCGGTATATTTCAAGCAAAACTTGCCCAACTACTCGGTATTCGACGAGGTGCGTTATTTTTCGCACGGCGATGATACCTGCGTGGTCGGTCTGAAGCAGATTCGTTTCGGCCTGGTCATCTGTGAAGACGCCTGGGAATCCGGACCGGTTGCGGATGCGCGCGCTGCCGGCGCCGATGCGGTCATCGTGATCAATGCTTCGCCTTTTCATGGCGGCAAGTATCATGACAGGGTTCGGATTTTGCAGCAACGAAGCACACACAACCAGGTGCCGATCTTCTATGTCAACATGGTGGGCGGCCAGGATGAATTGGTTTTTGATGGTGAGTCACTGGTTGTCGACAAACATGGCAATGTGGTCCGTCGAGCCGCCGCCTTCGAACCTTCGATAGAATTGTTCGATCTGGTCGACCAAAATCCGGTTCCGGTTACAGACGGCGAAACAGCAGCCTTGGGGGAGGAGGAAGCGATTTATAAGGCGCTGGTGGTAGGTGTCAGGGATTTCGTCAAAAAAAACGGCTTCACCGGTGTCGTTGTCGGCCTATCCGGTGGAATCGATTCGGCCTTGACGCTTGCGATCGCTGTCGATGCGCTGGGAGCGGCAAACGTACACGCGGTCATGATGCCCTCGCGCTATACATCGGCCATCAGTCGACACGATGCTGAGGCTGAGGCGCTTGCACTCGGTGTGCGCTATGACGTTATTTCAATTGAAAGTGCCTTTGAGGCTTTTCTCGAATCGCTCAGCGGCGTGTTCAGTGGTACTGAACCCGATACCACCGAGGAAAATATCCAGGCACGCTGCCGGGGTCTTATTCTGATGGCAATTTCCAACAAGACCGGCCGCATGTTGTTGACCACGGGCAACAAAAGCGAGATGGCTGTCGGCTATGCGACCTTGTACGGCGATATGTGCGGTGGTTTTGCGCCGATCAAAGATGTCTACAAGACTCTGGTCTACCGCTTGTGCGAATATCGCAATTCCGTCGATCCCGTAATACCCGAACGTGTCATTACCCGCCCGCCCAGTGCTGAGCTGAGGGAAGATCAGGTGGACCAGGACTCGCTACCTCCCTACGAGGTCCTGGACAGGATTCTCGAGTTATCGGTAGAACAGGACGTACCTATCGATGGTGTCGTCAAGGCCGGATTTGATCGCGATACCGTCGAACACGTACTCGCGCTGGTGCAACGTAATGAATACAAGCGCCGCCAGTCAGCACCTGGCGTGCGGGTGACGCGACGCGCCTTTGGTCGCGACCGCCGCTACCCAATCACCTCGGGCTACCGCCGAAAATAAGCGCGCTACCAGAACTGGTACCAGCTTTTCGGTGGCATCTCCAGTTCACCATCGAAGCTGTGCACATTGCTGGCGACGTCCTTGTTCAGTTCGAGTATACGCCGGGTGTCCGCTGCCAGTTCCTCGAGACCGAGTTGTTCATAGGCAGTGATCATTATTTCCAGCGCTCGCTTGCGCCAAACAGATTTTTCGTAGCGTTCGACGACGATTCTGGCGCGGTTGGCGGCGCCCATCCATGCTTTGCGCTTGAGGTAATATTCCGCGACGCTGATCTCATGCTGGGCGAGCTCGTTACGCAGGTAGATCATGCGCTGGTAGGCATCACCGGCATATTTGCTATTCGGGTAACGCCGTACCAGTGTGGCGAAGTCATTGAAGGAATTCTGCAGGGTTTCCGTTTCGTGCTCGGCCTGGTCCCGAGGAAACCAGCCATCCAGGATGCCGGTGCCACGTTTGAAATTGACCAGGCCTTTCAAGTAGTAGATATAGTCGACGCTTGGATCGCGCGGGTGTAGGCGCAGGAACCGATCGGCCGCGCTGATCGCAGCATCAGGCTCATCAAATTTGTAGTAGGAATACGCAATATCGAGTTGCGCCTGTTTGGCGTAAGGGTCGAATGGGAATCGTGCCTCGAGCGTTTCGAGGTATTGGATCGCGGTCTCAAATTCGCCCGAATACAGCGCCTCGCTCGCAGCCTGATAAAATTCCTTTGCGTCCCAGTCTTCGGTGGGGTCTTGTTTGAACATGCTGCAGCCCTGCAGCAGGTGTAACGCGAAAAGCAATGTAAAGCAGTAACCTAACGAGCGCATGAGTGGTAATGAATTCGTGGCTGAACCGGACTTCCGTTAAAATGGGTAATTATACCTGAGTTCAAAGATTCTTCGCTGATGACTGAATCTATCACCGACAAATCGATTGTGAAACGTGTAAGCGAGCGCTACGCGGGCCAGAGACTCGATGCAGTGCTCGCGAACATGTTTCCCGACTACTCGCGTAGCCGACTGCAACAATGGATTCGGGACGGCTCCATCCTGCTCGACGGCGCACAGGTCAAACCCCGGACCCGACTCGCGGGTGATGAATTACTGGAGCTGAATATTCATCAGCCAAGCCCGCCTGACGGCGATTTGCCCCAGGCCATGCCGCTGGATATCGTATTTGAGGATGACGCGATTATAGTGCTCAACAAGCCGGCCGGCCTGGTCGTCCATCCTGCGATCGGGCACGCCAATGGGACTCTGGTAAACGCACTGCTGTATCACGACGCGAACCTGGCCAAAGTCCCCCGTGCTGGCATTGTTCATCGCCTGGACAGAGGCACGACCGGTCTGATGGTCGTGGCGCGCAACCTCAGGGCGCACAATCACCTGGTCGCAGAGCTGCAGCAGCGCAGCATACGACGGGAATACCAGGCCGTTGTTCAGGATGTCATTACGGCTGGGGGTGTGATCGATGCGCCAATCGGCAGGCACAGTCGTGACCGGCTTCGCATGTGTGTGCGTGATGATGGCAAACCTGCAAGGACGTACTACCGGGTCATCGACCGGTTTCGGGAGCACACCCACGTCCAGTTACAGCTGGATTCGGGGCGGACGCACCAGATTCGCGTGCACATGCAGCACATTCGCCATCCGATCGTTGGGGATCCGGCGTATGGCGGCAGGCATCGGCTACCGCGGCAAGCAGAGCAGGCATTGATCGAGCGCTTGCATGATTTCAAACGCCAGGCATTGCATGCTTTCAGGCTGACGCTGCTGCATCCAGAGAGCGGCGAGCAACTGACGTGGCAGACGGCACTGCCGCAAGACATGCAGCTGTTGCTGGCTGCTTTGAAGGACGATACGAAACGCCATGGATAACACTCAGCGCTCACCGGCTTGCTTACTGCCGGATTGGCCGGCACCGGCCAATGTGCATGCACTCACAACGCTCAGGCAGGGTGGTTACAGCACAGGATCCTTTGCCAGTTTCAATCTCGCGGCGCATACGGGCGATGACCCGGTCGCAGTCCATAAGAACAGGGCATTGCTTCGCAGCGTTTTTGGCGTGCCAGCGGAGCCCATATGGTTACACCAAGTGCACGGTGCCCGTGTCATCGAAGCCGGGGCTGCGGCGGCCCTCGCAGCGGCAGATGGATCGTGGACAGCCAGCGCAGGCACCGTCTGCGCCGTCATGACCGCAGATTGCCTGCCAGTGCTGATCTGCGATAGCGGTGGCAACGGGGTGGCTGCAGCGCATGCCGGGTGGCGCGGTTTGCTCGCTGGCGTCATCAGCACTGCGGTGAAAAGTCTAGGTTCACGCCCGACCGAATTATTGGTTTGGTTGGGGCCCGCGATCGGACCATCGGCTTTCGAGGTCGGTCCCGAGGTTTTCCAGGCGTTTATCGCGCGCGACGCCAACTACGTCTCGGCGTTCCGCCAAACCGATGATGAGCACTGGTTGTGCGATATCTACGGTCTGGCCAGGATCGAGTTGGCCGAGCTTGGCGTGACGTCGATATTCGGTGGCGATGCGTGTACCTTCACCGACCAACAGCGATTTTTTTCCTATCGTCGAGATCGCAGAACCGGCCGTATGGCAAGCTTGATCTGGCTGGAATGACCAAATCACCGGATAAGCGGGCATTTTTTGGCTAATTTCTTGTTATCTAACCATATTCTGCTATAGCACTGTTATATCGCACCAAACTGGCCAGATCCAAATGTTGGTGTTCGCAGTCGTGCTGCTGCGATCGGGTGTTTGATGCAATTTTAGAGATCTCAGCGAGACTAAAATGGGCCGTTTGGTTGCAGCAGTCGTTGTTTCAGGCGTGGTATCGATCTGGTCAGTGCAGGCTAGCGATGATGCCTATCTGCGGATGATCGAAGGCGAGGCAGCGGGGGTTCGGCTTGATGACAGCGGGCAGTTAAAAAAATCTGGGAACGTACCGCGTCAGGAACAAAAGGTTTTTGAATGGCGCGATGCGGCGCAGGCAGAGAATATACCTAAAAGCCTTGACAAGGAACAGTTCGAAGCGTTTTTGAAAGAGAATTTTTACGGGACGTTCGTGTTTTACCACAGACTGAATACCACGGATCAACAGACTGTGTTTCATCGCTACAGTAAAGCGGAAACGCCGGATCTGGAAAGCGTACGACAAAACGTGATGGGGTTGCTCAAACAATAACTTCGGGGAGTGAAGATGAGAAATTCGATTTTGTTCACTGTACTCTTATGCGCCGCAGTGGTTACTATGCAGGCCATGGCCTCCAGTCTCGAGGTGAATATCACGGCCGACAAGCCTTATACCGTGGTCAACCATGGTGAAGAATTGGTCAAGGTCCAGCGTATCCAGGATACAGACCATACGATCGACGGTTCATTTGCCAAAACCTCGCGACCCTGCCCACCGTTTTGCGTCAATCCCCTGAACGTTGGCGAGGGCGTTGCGACCGTTGCTGAACTTGAGGTCATCAAGTTCATGGAAACGGCCATGTATCGGGGTGATGGTGTGATCATTGATGCGCGCACACCCAGCTGGCACCAGAAAGGGACCATCCCCGGGTCGATCAATATACCGTTCACGGTATTCGAAAAACCCGTTGACGACCCTGAGCTGGCGGAAGTCCTCGAACGACTGGGTGCCCGTGAACGGCACGATGTCAATTCAGTGATGCGATCGCTGGAGAAGGTCGGTTTGTTCAATGGTACTCAGAAGACGGATACCTGGGATTTCTCGGAAGCCAAGCAGCTACTGTTGTGGTGTAATGGCCCCTGGTGCGGACAGTCGCCTCGCGCCATCCGCGCCTTGCTCAATCTGGGCTACCCCGCAGAAAAACTCTATTACTACCGAGGCGGTATGCAAATGTGGCAGTCGCTAGGGTTTACCACAGTGTTGCCCTCTGAAATGTCCATCTACGCCAATCGATAGCCAGCCGCTTGATCGACGTCAATGATTTGACCGTGTTCATTTGGGAAGAGTATGCCGTTGCACTGATGTCTCACATAAGCTTCACAAGAATGGATGAAATGCTGTTAACAACGTAATTTTATGCGCTTACTCTGACAACCGACATGAAATCCGGGATTAATGCGTAGCCCGGATGGAGTGAAACGCGATCCGGGGGTGTGGTTGCGTTGCGGTACTTCTCCCCGGATTTCGCTTCGCTGCATCCAGGCTACACGGCTAGGGTATAGGAACAGCGCTCACCTCGAGCCACGCGCAGTGTAGCGCATCGTCATTGCGAGCGCCGCGAAGCAATCTTGGGAATCTCGCGCGAGTGCCAGGAGATTGCCGCGTCGCTATCGCTCCTCGCAATGACGCCTTCTTCCCCGTTAATTTATCCACGCAAACTTTTGAACATGCGGGTTAGCCCGCTTTTTGTATGTCGCTAAACAATGTGACGTGATTGCGGCCGTTTTTCTTCGAGTCATAGACGGCTTCGTCGGCCGATTTGTACAAGCGGTCGAAATCTTGATCATGCTGTTCGCACAGGCTGGCAATGCCGATACTGGCAGTCACGCGCAGGCCTCTCGGATTG
>JARFQK010000129.1 GCA_029287815.1 Gammaproteobacteria bacterium | reverse complement strand
TGGGTCTCAACAAGCTAGCGACGCTGGAGCCGGTGCCGGGTGTGTCGCCTTCGACCCGTCATCTTGCCGAGGTCAAACAGTTACTCAAAACGCAGCAAGCCGAGATGATTTTGAATACCAATTACCTCAACGAGCGTCCGGTACGCTGGCTATCCGAGCAGACCGGTTTGGCGGTTGTCACGCTACCGGCCAGCGTGGATCATCAGAATGGCGAGACACTGCAACAGTGGTTTGACCGTCTGCTGGATAGTATCCTGGAGCTCGTCAAATGAAGCCACTCTGCAATGGTCTGGCGGACTGTGGGGGAAAGGCCGACCTGATCTCTTTATTCCAATCCGGAGATATCAAGTGAAGCTCAATAACCAGGCGCTTGTCGAATTCTGCGATGTCACGATCGGCTACGGTCGGAAACGCCTGGCAGAGAACATCAACTGGCGAGTCGAGAGACGCGCACTCTGGGGCATCGTGGGACCCAATGGCGCGGGAAAGACGACGATGTTGCGCGTCCTGTTGGGGTTGCTTGAACCACTGGCAGGACGCGTGAAGCGAACGCCGGGAGTGCGCTACGGTTACGTGAAGCAGCGCGAGGCACTGAACGAGACCTACCCGTTCACCGTCGGTGAGGTGGTCATGACGGGGCGATACGGCTTGATGTCCTGGCTGGCCCGGCCCGGGGCCGACGACCATGCCGCCGTGGAGGAAGCCCTGGTACGCACCGGCATAGCCGATTTGCGGGACCAGCCGATGCGGGAACTGTCGGGCGGCCAGAAGCAACGCACGCTCATTGCCCGGGCTCTGACCGCACGCCCCGATGTTGTCGTGTTGGACGAGCCAACAAACGATATGGACATCGCCGGAGAGCAATCCGTTCTGAATCTAATCCAGCAAATCCACGAGCGTGACGGTACTGCGGTCATCATCGTCAGCCACCTGCTGAACACCGTCCTGCAGATTGCAGAGAATCTCGTGTTCCTCAAAGAAAACGAGTACGGCGTGTTCAGCAAAGCAGACTTCATTGGACAGAATCACCTGGAACGTTTCTACGGTATGCCAATCCAGGTACTCGAGCATCCCGGCGGCAGTTACTCCGTCGTACCCAACAGCGAGTAATCGCCGACCAACGACAGGATATGACCATGTTCTCAGAGCCATTTCTGTTGATTGCGTTGGCGGTGGGGCTTCTCACGGGCGGATTATGCGCATATTTGGGGAATTTCCTGCTCCTCAAGAACATGACGTTCATCAGTATCGCACTCGCGGAAATCGCCGCACTCGGGGTTGCCATTGGACTCGCTCTGCATCTCCAGCCGGGGCCGATCGCCTTGCTGCTTACCTTCGCGGCTATCATCTGGTTCTGGCAACAAGGCCGTAAGGGACGGCAGGCGACCGAAGGTCAGATCGGCGTCCTGTACGCTGCAAGTGCCGCGCTCGCAACCATCGTCATTGCTCTCAATCCAATGCTGGAAGCGCATGGCGTTGATCTTTTGAACGGCAACCTGCTCTACACGACGGGCGGTGATCTGGTGGTCGTCGCGGTCGTGGCCGGTATGGTTGCTTTGCCCCACATCCTGTTCCGACGCCAGTTCCTGTTTGTCTCGTTTGACCAGGAAACCGCCAGGGCAGAGGGACTCCGATCTCATCTGTGGGATCTTGTGCTGATGCTCTCCATCGGGTTCTTCATCGCGCTGTGCATGCGCTTCGTCGGTATGCTGTTCGTCTTTGCCTCACTGATTATCCCGGGCATGGCTGGCCTGGCTCTGTTTGGTCGGGTCCACCTGGTCTTCTATGCTTCGGTGGTCGTTGCCCTCTGTTCGGTGCTGATTGGCTTCGTCGCCTCGTTCGGCTTTGACCTGCCCACCTCACCAACAATCATCTGCACCTACGCCCTCCTCTACGGTGCCTGCCTGCTGTGGCAGCGCGCTAAACGATAAGCTCAGCCGGCCTGTTAACCCGCTGCTCCGGGCGGTAATCTGCTGCTGGTCAATAATCCACACGGCGGCGAGCACCTGAAGGAACTACTGGTCGGGCAGGTTTTATGGGTAGAATGGCAGCAATTGATCGATGCTGCGATAATCTCTCTGGCCGTGCTGATCGTATGGATCCGATCCCGCGCGAAAATCGGCAGTTTGGGTTTTTACCTGTTGTTTGCAATCACGATCGTCGAGACGACCGTGATCGCCGCACTGCTACTGAAGCTGGCAATACCAAAGAAATGGGATGAACAGTGTTGAAAAAGACAACCAAGATCCGGCTAACCCGCATGTCTCACCAGGCGGCGTAAAATACTGATCATGTGCGGTATCTGCGGCGAAATCAGGTTCGATCACAGCGCACCCGACAGGACGCGCATTCAGGCCATGATGGCCAGGCTGGAGCGGCGGGGACCCGACAGTTCTGGCATTCACCTCTCTCGCAATACCGGTCTCGGTCATCGCCGTCTCGCGATCATCGATCTGTCCGAGAAAGCCGCACAACCCATGGTCGATGAAGCACGCGGATTATCGCTGGTATTCAATGGCACCATCTATAACTATCCGGAGCTGCGTGAGACTTTGATTGCCAAAGGTCACCGCTTTGTCTCCAGCGGTGATACCGAGGTGATCCTGAAAGCCTATGCCGAGTGGGGTGTCGACTGTCTGCAGCGCCTGCATGGCATGTTCGCGTTTGCAGTCAGGGATGAAAACAATGGCAAACTGATGCTGGCTCGTGACCGTGTTGGTATCAAACCTTTGTACTACGCACATAATGACCGGCGCTTGCTGTTCGCCTCGACGACGCAGGCTCTGCTCGCAGCCGATGGCGCTATCGATACTGCCATCGATGCCGCCGCGTTGCACAACCTGTTTTCATTGCACGCGGTCGTACCTGCGCCACGCACGATTTTGAGAGGTGTTCGCAAGGTCCGGCCTGCGCACTATCTGGTGTTCAGCGATGACGGCAACGTTGAGGAAA
>JARFQK010000096.1 GCA_029287815.1 Gammaproteobacteria bacterium | reverse complement strand
AGACCGCAGGTCGGTATTGCTTCGACCTGGAGTATGGTCACACCCTGCAATATGCATATCAATCTGCTGGCGGAGGAGGCCGGCAAGGGCGTTGACCAGGCTGGTGGCAAGAGCGTGGTCTTCAACACGATCACCGTGTCGGACGGCATCTCGATGGGCACACCTGGGATGCGCTATTCACTGGTCTCGCGCGAAGTGATTGCCGATTCGATCGAAACGGTCACCGGCGCGCAGGGCTTTGATGGTCTGGTCGCAATCGGCGGCTGTGACAAGAACATGCCTGGCTGCATGATGGCATTGGCTCGACTCAACCGTCCTGGTGTCTTTGTTTACGGTGGAACTATCAAGCCGGGCGCCAAGCGCCGCGACATTGTCTCGGTATTCGAAGCGGTCGGCGGTCACGCTGCTGGCAAAGTGAGCGACCAGGAGCTGCACGAAGTCGAGCAAACTGCGATCCCGGGCCCTGGCTCATGTGGCGGCATGTACACAGCGAACACGATGGCGTCGGCGATCGAAGCGATGGGTATGAGTCTGCCCAACAGCTCGGCCCAGGAAGCCGTATCCGATGCCAAGACCAATGATTGCCTTCGTGCCGGTGAGGCCGTCGTGAGGCTGATAGAAAACGACATCAAACCGCGCGACATCATGACCCGAGAAGCGTTCGAAAATGCGATAACGGTTGTGATTGCACTGGGCGGCTCGACGAATGCGGTGCTTCACCTCCTGGCGATGGCGCATACCGCCGGTGTCGAACTGGAGCTGGATGACTTTACCCGCATTGGCGCCAAGGTCCCGGTGCTGGCAGACGTCAAACCCAGCGGTAAGTACCTGATGTCCGAGTTGATCGCGATCGGGGGCATCCAGCCGTTGATGAAGACCTTGCTCGATGCAGGTTTGCTGCACGGCGATTGCCTCACGGTCACTGGGAAAACCCTGGCGGAAAATCTTGCTGAGGTGCAGCCCTATCCGATCGATCAGGATATCGTGCATGGCCTCGATAACCCGATCAAGAGAGACAGTCATCTGGTCGTGCTCTATGGCAACCTGGCTCCGACAGGTGCGGTCGCAAAGATCTCCGGCAAGGAGGGTCTTAGCTTTACCGGTAACGCGCGCGTGTTCGAGTCGGAGGAATCCGCTCTGGCCGCCATTCTGGACGGCACCGTGGTCAAGAACGATGTGATCGTGATCCGCTATGAAGGGCCGGTCGGCGGCCCTGGTATGCGCGAGATGCTGAGCCCGACCGGTGCGATCATGGGCAAAGGCATGGGCAAAGATGTCGCCTTGATCACGGACGGTCGTTTCTCTGGTGGTAGCCACGGTTTCGTTGTCGGTCATGTCACACCGGAAGCTGCGGTTGGCGGCCCGATCGCCATCGTCCAGGACGGTGACTCAATCACGATCGATGCCGAGCACCGGCAGATTACGCTGAGCGTTTCGCAAGATGAGATCGATCGCCGCCTGGCCGACTGGAGCCCGCTGCCGCCAAAGACGAATCGTGGTATTCTTGCCAAGTATGCAAGGTTGGTATGCTCGGCCTCGGACGGGGCTGTTACCGATAAATTCTGATGTCTATTTCTCTAGGGAAACTCTGATTTATTCAGAGCTTCCCTAGGTTGAATCACTTTCAGTTAATGGGTGAAGAGAATGAGTGAGGAAGCAGTTATCGCGCAGAAAAGCCCTTTTCAAGTCGAGCTGACTGCGGGCGAGACCTACTATTGGTGCGCCTGTGGGCGCAGCCAGAATCAGCCGTTCTGCGATGGTTCGCACAAGGGTACCGATTTCACACCGGTCGCCTACAAGGCTGAAAAGACTGGGACGGCCTATCTGTGCGGTTGCAAGCGAACCAGCGATAAACCGATGTGCGACGGCAGCCATAATTCGTTGTAAGCAGGCTTGATCAAGCCCTTGACAAAGCCGCATGATTGAGATGATGTGACAGCCGTTCGCGGCTGAAGCCACTGCTACGCATGCCATTTGCTGAGCAGGGCGACGTAGGAGCGGCTTCAGCCGCGAATAGCGGGAACGCATTAATATCGCGCAATTGGGACAGCAGAGCTATTTTTTCTGCCAGTTGCCGCCGAGCTTGATGTAATGGCCCGCTGCGGATTTCTCAATAGCCTTTTTGCCAGCCAATTGTTCAACGGCCTGTAATGCAGTGTTATTGCGCGAGGCAATTTCCTGATACTTCTGTTTGCGTTTTGCATTGATGCTATCCAGGAGCGCCTTCGTTTCCGCTGAAGGAGGCTTGACTGCTTCGAGGTAGCCACTGGGGGTTTCACCGACCAGCCCCTGACTCTTCGCTGTTTGAAGGTCCAGCGCCAGAACCGGTGCTGATATCAGTAGCAAACATGTCGTTAGTATGCCCAGGAATTGTTTCATGAGTTGGAGTCTCCGTCAGAATAGTTCGCTGTCTTCGCTGAATACGTCTTCAAGTTCTTTATCAACCTTGACACGGATATCGTGTTCGATTTTAACGTTGAGGTTGATCGTGATGGGCTCATCGGGGGGTTCGACCTTTACTTTGGGTGTGCAGGCGAGCATCACTGTTGCCAACATGATGATCAATGTTAGTCTGTGCATATTACTGTTTTTCCTTGCGTTTACTTGATGATTGGTCATAAAGCTTGCGGACTCTCTGGTCGATGCTTGCACCTATGCTATCGGCATAACGTAGGCTTTTGAGCAGCGATAGCAAGTTTTGTTCTGTATTAATATTCAAATGTACTGGACGCGTTGTATCCAGCTCGGGACTGGTGCCTTTGAGTTGCAGACTGACCATCAGCATTCCATCGGGATCGTAGTTGACGTCCGCAGACAGATGACTGTAGCGAAAATCCTTGAGTGCGTCCAGCGCGATACCCGTAAGCGGGTTCTTTTTGAGCTGGTCGCTGCCACCGGAACGATGATATCGGATTGTGCCGGCACGGACGTTATTGAAAAAAAGTCCATGTTCGACAAACACACCCTCGGTGCTGAATGTTACCGGTATCTCACCATCGACCCTGCCGGTTACTTCGATGTCCTCCAGTTGCTGGGCCGCAACAATGGCAGAAAGGTCGATCGCTTTTGCATTGATCACGAAACGATTCACAGTTTCGTTCAGATCAAAAACAATTTCATCAGCGCCGAAGCGGCCGCCAAAAATCTCGCCGTTCAGGCCACTGAGCAATATTCGAGGTAGCGGCGCTTTGGGCGTCGTGTTGATCGAGAACGTGGTGCTGATTCCGCTGGCCAGAACGCCGTTATCGAGTCGATCCAATAGGATCTTGCTTGGTTTTACCGACCGGAGTGAGGGCAGGATTTGCACCTCGTGATCAACAGTCAGCCCGGCAAAGACCATTTCTTCATGGTGGCCACTGGCATTGTCTATTTTTACCCGTGTGTTCAGGGAAATGTTCTTGTCTCTGGACCAGGCGGCAAGCGCATAGAGTTTTATTGTTCCATTCAGTAGATCGAACGGGTATGGCCATGGCGTCGTCAAAAGGCTCAACTTATCGGACTCGGCCTCAAGGTTGATGGACTTCAAGGGCCTGATAGCGAGCCTGCCCGACTCTTTGACGAGATTATGATCGAGTTCAAACGAAAATTTTCCTGGAACCGTTGCAGTATAGAGGCTGCCCACGATGTCAAATGTTTTTTCCCGGATTTTGATCCTGGCGATAATGTCTCTTAGCCGAATGGATTTAGCGTCATAAACCGCCTTCACTGCGTCGGCGTTGACATTGCCGTTGATTAACCATGGATCGCCGGATGCGTAAAGATCGCCGGCCAAGTCAACGCGGGTTTTACCCAGCAAGAACTCGGGGTGG
>JARFQK010000069.1 GCA_029287815.1 Gammaproteobacteria bacterium | reverse complement strand
CAGTGTCTTTTTGAGATCCGCTTCGACAACCGGTTTGCCGATATAATCGTTCATCCCGACATCGAGGCATTTTTCCCGGTCACCGGCCATCACGTTTGCAGTCATCGCTATCACCGGCAATTCGCGCAATGCCAGCTCCTCGCGAATGCACCGAGTCGCTGCAAAACCGTCCATCACCGGCATCTGGCAATCCATCAACACAGCATCGAACGAATGCTGTCTGAGTTTATCCAGCGCCTGCTCACCGTCAGCCGCGAGCGTCGATTCAAGCCCGATCTTTTCCAGCATCTTGCGGGCAATCATCTGATTGACCGGATTGTCCTCGACCAGCAGCACGTGCCCGCTGAGTTTGGCATCCAGATCGAAAACCTGATCCTCAGCCGGTTGCAGCGACTGCGCATCCGCAATTTCGAAGGGGAGCCGCAACCAGAATGTCGAACCCTCGCCCAATGTGCTTTCAACGCCAAACTCACCGTCCATCATTTCAATCAGCTGCTTGACGATCGCCAGGCCCAGACCGGTACCACCAAACTTGCGCGTGGTAGAGCCGTCTGCCTGGGTAAACTCGTCGAACAATTTCTCTTTGATGCTCGGTTCGATACCAATGCCGGTATCTTCAACTTCTAGCCTGACTTCAACCCTGTCGTCGGCAAGCGCTTCCACCCTGGCCCTGACGACTATTTGTCCTTTTTCGGTGAATTTCAGCGCATTCGAAATGAGATTCGCCAGTATCTGGCGAACGCGTGTCGGATCGCCTGTCAGCGCCGATGGTAGTCGTCGGTCAATATCGGCAATCAACGGGATGCTTTTTTCTTCGGCCAACATCGTATGCAGCGCGATCAAGTCATCGATGATTGCTCGAAGGTCGAACGCAATGCGCTCGATGTTCAATTTGCCGGCTTCAATCTTGGACAGATCGAGGATATCGTTAAGAATGGTCAACAACGAATTCGCCGATTTACGGGCGGTGTCCACGTATTCCTGTTGTGACCTTTCCAGCGATGTATCGGTCAACAACTGCAGGGTGCCGATGATACCATTCATGGGTGTGCGAATTTCATGACTCATATTCGCCAGGAATTCACCTTTGGCCCGGCTCATTTCCTCTGCTTTTTCCTTCGCCTGCTTGAGCTCATTCTCCACCCGTTTGACGTGCTCGATTTCATCGGTGAGCTCCTTGTTCATCTGTTCGAGCTCGACGCCCGCCTGAGTCAGGTTCTGGATCAATTCCTCATTGGTGTATTCGAGCCTGAGTGCATTGGATGAAGCCAGGTACATCCGGTAAACCGCCATGATCATCACCACCATGAACAGGCCGGTCATCGCTGACAGGGCGTTATACACCTCACCCCCGATATAGAACAGGCGCACCATCAACGGCACCAAAGCAAGCGCAACGAAGCCGGAATAAACCCAGGCAACGTGCGACAACGTGGCGCCACTGGCAGAAACGCCCGCCAGGATGAATGCAAGCACAACTTGTTCCAGGCGGTCATAAGGAAACATCAGGGTCGAAGTGACGCCCCAACCGGCACCGGTGATCAGCACTGCAACCAGGTACCAGCGGCGTGCAACATCGACATAAGGCCGTTGCCGCGAAGGCTGATAGATCCTGGAGTAAGTGATCACAGTGCGAACGACGAACAGCAATGCCATGCCACCCAGCCAGACACTCAGGACAATGTGGGGCAGCTTGTTCCATAACAGCGCTACCCAGACGATTGCCATGATGAAACCAACAAGCCCGCCAAAGCCGGAACCCTCGATCAGTCGCGTGACCTGAGTTTGCGTAACGCGGTCACTGAAATCGGTGGCCTGATATCCTGGTCCCGAATTTTTGTCGATGACCTTGCTGTTGAGCGCTTGCTCGATCATAAGCCCTTGTTTCTCAACAGGATCATCGGAGCAGGCGCAGGAATCGTGTTGGTAAGCGCCGCCCTGGGGCGAAAAACGTGGCCAAAGTCAGGGCTAGAGTGGAGAGGGCGTAGGGTGCGCCGTGCGCACCGCAAAACTTCAGGCCGGCGGCCGGTTCTGGTGCGCACGGCGCACCCTACGACGTTGCACAAGCCTAGAAAACCCTGAACCTTGATCGGCTTGCTTGAACAACGCGCTGCATTTGTGCTCATCTCGGCTTCACTCCAAAGGACCAATGCCCTAGTCGTATCCTGCGCCGCCTGGTGGTAAAGGCGGGTTAGAGTCCTGAGCCGATTACTGCAACAACGCGGATCTTCGACCCGTATCTTGCCTGGAACAAACTATCGCATTGGCGCCAGCGTTCAACGCCGTGCAGTATCCGGACCAAATGAAACAATTTAATCTATAGATAGACGACGAACCCGATAAATACCAGTCGGAGCTACCGCTTCAGACCACGCCATAGCGCTCGGCATGACCAAGCCATCGCCTGATCAGCGGCCGGATATTTTCTGGATGGTTCTGCAGTAGATGGCGTGAGGCGGCGCTGACCTCGGTCAGCCAGTGCTCGTCCCTGACGATATCCGCAATGTGCATCTGCATCAGGCCAGTCTGGCGAGTACCCAGCACCTCACCTGGTCCGCGCATTTCCAGATCCTTTTGAGCAATTGCAAAACCGTTGCTGGTCTCACGCAAAATCGCGAGCCGCTGTCTACTGCGTTCCGATAAGGGCGAACTGTAGAGCAAAACACAAGCGCTTTGGCGGGTGCCGCGGCCGACTCGGCCGCGTAGTTGGTGCAACTGCGCCAGCCCAAGGCGCTCCGCATTTTCGATCACCATCAATGAGGCATTGGGCACATCGACTCCGACCTCGATTACCGTCGTCGCTACCAGCAAGTTGACCGCACCCTGTCGGAAGCGCTCAACCGAGGAGTTCTTCTGTTCCTGATTCATCCGGCCATGGATCAAGCCTACATTCAGGTTTGGCAGCGCCCGTTGCAAGGCAGCAGCGGTTGCTTCGGCCGCCTGGCATTGCAAAGCCTCTGATTCCTCGACCAGCGTACAGACCCAATAGGCCTGCTCCCCGGCAGCGCAAGCCTTGGCCACACGATCGAGTACTTCCTGTCGACGCTGCTCCGGAACAACCACGGTTGACACCGGTTTGCGTCCACTTGGCAGCGCATCGAGTACCGAATAGTCCAGATCGGCATAGGCCGTCATCGCCAGGCTGCGGGGTATCGGCGTGGCTGTCATGATCAACTGATGCGGAATGCACGCGTCGGTCTGGCCTTTGTCTTTCAAGGCCAGCCGCTGATGCACGCCGAAACGGTGTTGCTCATCGATGACCACCAGCGCGAGCCGGTTGAATTCGACATCCTGTTGGAACAACGCATGGGTGCCGATCACGATATGCGCTTCCGCCGAGCCGATCGCATCGAGTTTCCGACCTCTGATCCCACCCTTGTCTTTCCCCGTCAACATGACGCAGCTCTCGGGAGGGAACCAGTCGCAAAAATTGGAATACAGTTGCTCTGCAAGGATCTCGGTTGGCGCCATGATCGCGGCTTGCTTGTCTCCAGACACCGCAGCCAAAGCGGCGTGGGCCGCAACAACCGTCTTGCCGGAACCGACATCGCCCTGCAGCAATCGCATCATTGGCGAAGGTTTTGCCAGGTCATTCAGGATTTCATCGATCACGACGCGCTGCGCAGACGTCAGTTCGAATGCCAGCGCCTGCTCAAAGGCCTTGCGCCGCTTGGCGGTGAGACTCAGAGGCACAGCCCGCTGTTTTTGCACACGCTGGCGCAGCTGCATCAGGCTCAACTGATGCGCGAGCAGTTCCTCGAATATCATCCGCTGCTGCGCCGGATGCTCGCACTGCTGCAACAGGTTCAGCGATGTTTCGGGTGGCGGGTGATGCAGTACCCGTATGGCCTGCTGCAAGCCAGGGAAACCGTACGGCGCCAGAGTCTCGGCAGGAACGTATTCGCGCAGTTGCTCGATATCGAGGCGATGCAATACCTGGTCGATCAGGCTTCTGAGCAATGTCTGATGGACACCTTCCGTCTTGGCATAAACCGGCGTCATCGTTTCCTCGACCGGCGCTGGCTGACCGTCGAGCAGGCGGCGATATTCGGGATGAACCATTTCCAGGCGGTGTCGGTGAAACCGAGCTTCGCCGTAACAACGTAGCCGGACACCCTCGACGAGATTGGCCTGTTGCGACGCATTGAAATAGAAGAAACGCAACAGCAGCGTCGCGGGGCCATCGCTCAGATCACACAGTAAGGAACGCCCGCTTCTGCCGCCGTAACGCACTTCTGTGCGCGTGATAGTCCCTTCGATCACGCCTTGCGAACCATGCTTCAGGGACGAGATCGGCACCACCCGCGTCCGGTCTTCATAGCGCAGCGGCAAATGAAACAACAGATCCTGCACTCGATGAATACCGAGTTTTTCAAGCTTGGCTGCAACACTGGGTCCCACACCCTTGAGCACCTCGACAGACTGGTGCTCGAAAGGCTGATCGGCGGAGGAATCTGTCGGTTTGGACGCCGGGGAAGTCATAGGCCGTTAGTTTCGCATATTCCGATCTATGTTATTGAATCACGGCTCGCGACTTTCACAAATCCTGCGCCTGCTCCCGTGATCCCCTGATTGGCAATGTGGGTGAACCGCAGAGACACAGAGTCGCAGAGAGATGCTGAATATCTCGCACAGGGCTACGCGGCTGGGGCGGGCCCGCCAACTTGCCACATCGGATGGCCCGTTACCGCGCCTTGGCCTTTCTTTACTCTGCACCTCCGCATCTCTGCGGTAAATCACGCCGGTGCGGCGGGGGCCTCGCGGCGCAAGCGAGCTAATCCAATTCCATCACCGCATCCATCTCGACACCCGCAGCCTTCGGCAGCGCCGCGACGCCAATGGCTGCGCGGGCAGGATAGGGCTCGCTGAAGTACTCGGCCATGACTTCGTTGACCTTCGCGAAATGGCCGAGATCGACCAGGAAGATATTCAACTTGACGACATCGGCGAGTGAACCGCCGGCGGCTTCAGCAACCGCGCTCAGGTTATCGAACACGCGCCGGATCTGCGGCTCGATGTCCCCACTAACCATCTCCATGGTCTCCGGCACCAGCGGGATCTGACCGGATAGATAGACCGTGTTTCCGGTTTTTACGGCTTGCGAATAGGTGCCTATCGCCTGCGGGGCCTTATCTGTTGAAATGATTTCACGCGCCATAGACTATTTCTCTTGGTTCAGTTGTGATTGAAGATGATCGGTATCGGGCTGCCCCCGCTCCAAAGAGAGCGTGACATCAGGCTCGTTGAATGGACATCACATTCGGCAGCTTGCGCAAGCGCCTGATGATGCGGGCCAGATGATCCCTATCGTGCACCGCGATCAGATACGCAATGGTCGTGCTCAAGCCATCGCGGTCTTCCACTTCGACATTCTCGATGTTCGCCCCTTCATCGGAGATCACCGTGGCGGATCTTGCCAGCACGCCAGGTTTATTCGACACATCGAGGCGAATCAGACAAGTGAACTCACGTTCGCCATCACCGGCCCACTTCACGTCGATGAAT
>JARFQK010000205.1 GCA_029287815.1 Gammaproteobacteria bacterium | reverse complement strand
CCCCCCCCCCCCCCCCCCCCCCCCCCCCCCCCCCCCCCCCCCACACCCCCACCCCACGTCTGTCGTCGGCAGCGTCAGATGTGTATAAGAGACAGCTATATGATCGAAGAACTCGGATTGCGAGCCCAACTGCAACTTCAGAGCATCCTAACCGGACAGATGGCAATCCAGCTCGATTACCACCCCGCCACCGAAGCGCAGTACATCGGCGATGGCCAGTTACCCGAGATCCCGACGATTCCGATGACGATCGAGAAATTCAATGAACAATTCCAGAAACTGCCCATTGAACAGATACTGAACGATATCACCTCCGCACTGTCCGCCCTCAATCGAATCGTCAGCTCGCCCGAAATCGCGCAAACCATAAGTCAGCTCAACGATACCCTGATAGCCGTCGATCAACTCGCCAGCAACATCAACCAGAACCTGCAGCCATTTGTCGATCAGACCAACAGAACGTTAAAGGCGTTCGATCAGCTGGCAACGAATGTCGATCGTAATGTGCAGCCCCTGGCAGAGAACACCGCATCCGTGTTGGCTGATGCGCAGAGTGCACTTCGCGAGGCGAATGCATTGTTGCGCGATACCAAACAGTTGTTGAGCCAGGACTCCGCGCAGGTGTATAACCTGAACATCGCACTCGAGGAAATTGTCAATGCTGCACGCTCCATACGCATTTTTGCGGAAACGATCGAGCAGCAGCCGGAAACGCTTTTTAGAGGCAAAAACCTACAGGAATGAAATGTCATTGACAGAACGTTTACCCAAGGCTGGACGGATACTCTGTGCAACCGTCGTGTTGATGCTTGGTGGCTGCGGGACGACGCCACCATCAGATTTTTATCTGCTGGAGCCGATGCAGCAAAGCCGCAACACGCCTCCAGCCGGATCGGGCGAAAACGCACTCCATATTGGTGTGGGCCCGATCCAGTTTGCTCAATACTTGGACCGGTCTCAGATTGTGACGAGCCTGAATGAATCTCAGGTCCGCCTGGCGGAAACACATCGTTGGGCCGAACCTCTACAGCACAACTTCGCTCGCGTGCTGGCCGAAAATCTGTCGATCCTGCTCGCGACCGATGCGATCTCGCTGTACCCGTCGCGCAACTGGTCCGATATCGACTATCAGGTGCCGATCCACGTGTGGCAATTCCATGCCGACGGCGAGGGAGAGGTGACTCTGATCGCCAACTGGAGCATTCGTACCAACCAAGGATCCGATCTATTGACCATGAGCAAATCGGTTCTAACAGCACGCGTAGCGCCGTCAGCCTCTTACGCTGAAATTACCAGCGCGATGAGTGCTGTTGCCGAAATGCTCAGCCGCGAAATTGCCGAAGCGCTGACCAACAACCCAAATTAACGCAGCTCTGAATAGTTCATCCCTGAATGATCAGAGCACCGGCAACATAAAATGCGATTTCCTATTCCCCCTCATTTTCAATCGCTTAAGGCGATTGAAAATGGCGGCTAGCGATCAACAACACAATCGTCATTATTCACGATACCAGCTACCATCAGCATTCCTGATAAACCAGTTATGGCTGTACCAGTGGAATCGTCCTTTTTCAGCCGATGGCATCGTGCAATTGGTTCGGTGACGCCCGGGAGGCAAATCGAAGTTCGGAGACACCGCAAAAACGTCCGTTCCGTCTCGCGCCCAGCTCATTGTAACGTCGTTACTGCCCGCGATATAACATTGGATCGCCGCCTTACTGTAGCTACCCGGTTTCAATGTAATCGTCAGCTTTGGACGTGACTGACCGAGTGGTAGCACGGGATCGGAAGGCTCCGCTTTGCTGACCGCCAGCGGTAGCGAATTCACTTTGGTGATGAAGCCCTGCAGGCTGGCGTATTTGCCGGCCATCGGAAAGCGCGGGAGCGCTGCGATCTCTGCATCTGGCCAGATCGGACCGGATTGTTGCCCGAACCCGATCAGTCCCATGCGGATTATGATCGCCAGCATCGCTGGATTGTATTCACCGTACGGATACGCAAACAGCTCGGGCCTTGTCCCGATTTCATCGGTGATCCGGTGCTGCGCCTGCAGAATGTCTTGCACCACTCTTTGTTCCCAGTCATGATCGCTCTCACCGGCGCGTCGCCTTATCATATGCATATGCCGATGACCATGGTTTTCGAACATCACCCCCTGCGAGGCGAGTTCACGCATCTGATTCCAGGTCATATAGGCCGGCAGGCCCTGATCGACCGCTTCGCTGTTGACGAAGACCGTCAATGGCCATCCCAGTTTCTTCAGTCTGGGCGATGCGTTTTGATATACAGAGGCGTAGGCATCGTCAACTGTCAGACTGACACAACGATCAGGCAAAGCCTCGTTGTTCCTGATCGCATCGACGACCCGGCGCAATGGCAGTACGCTGAAGTTGTGCGTCGCGAGGTAATCAAGGTGCTGGCCAAACCGCTCCGGGCTGACACTGGTGCTCGTGGGTGTGTTATCACTGATATGATGATACTGCAGGATCACGCAGTGGCTTGCGGGCATTGCTGGTGCTGATGTCGACATCAACACCAGCATCACCATCTTTCGCGCGATACCACGACACGCGAACACTCTAGCCCGCATTTCTCACCAGGATCGCGGGAGCAGGCGCAGGACGGAGCTCGCATGTTGTACTAAGGCGGACGCATCATGCGGGCTAGCCATAGTTGTTCAGACCGGTGAAACCCGCTGTCATCACGGTTTGGGCAGTCGAGTCTTCCATTCGTCGATCTCGACCCCGTCACTGCTTTCATGCAGCGTAAAATCCAGTCCAACACAGAGCTCGGGATATTTCTGATGAATCTCTTTGCAAAGCTGCCGCGCTTCGTCATTGCCTTCCAGCATCATCAAGTGCTTTGCCAGGATCCGCATTTTCCTCTCGTTGTTGATGTTGCTGCGGCTGACAAGAATAATGGCCACTGTGATCACAATCGTGATCACCACAGCCGAAAAAGTCAGGGCATCATAGGACATCGCGCTTCACCTGCTTTTCTCCTACCCGGTCTTCTCGTTACTGGCTCTGAGCAATCATGTAGTCAACAGCAGCTGCCAGATCTTGATCCGAACAGGCATTGCAGGTCCCCCTCGCCATCATCGCAGTACCGGGAATACCATCGATGACTGATTGCAATAGTGCTTCCTTCCCCTTAGCGATACGCCCAGCCCATGCAGCTTTGTCTCCCAGTTTAGGGGCGTTGGCAGCGCCCGAGAGATGACATCCTGCACATGCCCGATTATAGACGGACTCACCGCTACCAGCCTCAGCCACCTGCTCAGCAGAACTAGCAACAGCTTTCTCAGCGGATTCCATGGTCTCGCCGACAGCACTCTGCTGCTGCGTGGCCTCAGCCGTCGTTCCAGCTTCCTCACCTGTCGCATCGGCGCTGTCATCAGTCTTGCCGCAGGCAGCAAGACCCAACGTCAAAGCAATGATCAGAAACAGTCTTAAGCTCATTATTTTCTCCCACTAAAAAGGTTTGTCACGGCGATTGATCGCCGCATCTGTAAACATCAAAACTCATAGTCCCGTCGGCCGGAGGGGCCTTGGCGACTATAGAATTACCACCCATTTCCGCTGCGCGATTTTTCGCCAGAGTTATCAGCTCTTCCGTGACCTTTTCTTCGCTTCTGGTCACCGGCCCAATAACATGCTTGACTGACGTCTCTGTCGATCCCAGATGCAGACAGCCTTCAACGTTGAATGATTTGACCAGCAGGACTTCTTCACCCTCTTTCGTGGGCTCGACCCAAGTACACCCGCTCAGCCAGACGACTGCGCCAAGCAACAAGCCAGTTTTCTGTTTCATCAAGTCTCCTCACCCCGATATTGACGACCGAAACACAGGTTCTTCGTGGTCATTGAGCACACGACCAAGCAAGTAACGAGCTGCCATTATTGTAAGGGAAGCTCTGAATTACTCAGGGCTTCCTTAGGACTAACGCCGCTTCCTTAAGCAAAAAACCACTGAGGTAGCGTCTTTGCGAGGAGCGGCAGCGACGTGGCAATCTTGCTGAGGCGCGCGATTCAGAAGATTGCTTCGTGCCTCGCAATGACGGCATTAACCGAATATGTCTTCAGTAAGCGCCATTATCCTTACGACAGTCTACGCGAGCGTATTCTAGCGTATATCCGCATGGTATGGACAACTGCAGCAGATCCCAGCAAGGCCAATGCCTTGCCATTAATCGGCGCCACCTGGCGAGAAATGCGGGCTAAGGATAATGGCACTTACTTAAGCCGATACGGATTGCTTCTGTAGGAAATGTCGGCGGCAGGGAAGCCGCCGTCGAGCCTACACGGACGTATTCACGGCGTTTTCCGGAAGAAGTAACCCGTGTCGGCGGGTCGATTGCCCGACGA
>JARFQK010000059.1 GCA_029287815.1 Gammaproteobacteria bacterium | reverse complement strand
GCGGATCTGCATGCGGTAGATCTCAGGGTAGGTAATACCCAGGCGAACACCGCGGTGCCCAAGCATTGGATTGACTTCGAAAAGCTCGCGCACCTTGTGCAGCATTTGCGTTTTCTTCGCAATCGCGGCCTCCACCAGTTCCCGGCCGCCGGGCGCGAACGGCTTCGGCATCGCCGTGAGATCGGCTTTCCGCCTGAGCAGGTGCATCGTGTTCATCAGATCGCTGACGCCCTCAACGGTGGAGCGCAATTGCTCCAGGCGCTCGATTTCCTGCTCCAGTTGCTTCTCAGCCGGCAGGAATTCATGGATCGGCGGGTCCAACAGGCGTATTGTGACCGGTCTCGGTGCCATGATTTTGAACAGGTCTTTGAAGTCCCCACGCTGCATCGGGCGCAGTCGATCGAGCGCCTCCTGGCGTGCCTCCGTGTCGGTGGCTATGATCATATCGATCACGATCGGTAACCGGTCCTGAGCGTTGAACATGCGTTCGGTGCGGCACAAGCCAATGCCCATCGCGCCGTACTCGGCGGCCTGTCTCGCACTGTCGATCGTATCCGCGTTGGACATGATCCTGAGTCGTGCGTATTCATCGGCCCATTCCAGCAGCGTGCGCAGGTCATCGGAGTATTTCGGTGGTACCGTCGGTATCTCACCGATATAGACGCGCCCGTTGCCGCCATCGATCGTGATGATGTCACCCTCGTGCAATATTTGGTCACCGACGTAAGCAACGTGCTTTTCGACATCGACCATGATACCTTCAGCGCCGGCCACACAGGGTTTGCCCATGCCGCGGGCGACCACGGCTGCGTGGGAGGTCTTGCCGCCGCGGCTGGTCAGTACTCCCTCCGCCGCAAAAAAGCCGTGAATATCCTCCGGCTTGGTTTCTTCGCGCACCAGAATGACATGTTCGCCATGGGCTTTGGCCATCTCGGCGCGGTCAGCATCGAATACCACGTGACCCGAGGCTGCACCCGGCGATGCCGGCAGGCCGGTGGCGACGGCCAATACCCCGTGCTCAGGATCGAGCATCGGATGCAATAACTGGTCGAGCTCTTCCGGGTCGATACGCATGATCGCTTCCTGCCGGCTGATCAGGTCATCGTGCACCATCTCGACCGATGTGCGCACGCGTGCGGTCGCATTCATCTTGCCGTTGCGGGTCTGCAGACAGTAGAGCACGCCGCCCTCTATCGTGAACTCGTAGTCCTGCACTTCGCGATAGTGGTTCTCCAGACGGTCGCGCAACGCCACCAGCTGTCTGTACATTTCCGGCATGACGGTCTGCAGTTCGTGTACCGGTTTCGGAGTGCGAATTCCGGCGACGACGTCCTCACCCTGGGCGTTGACCAGGAATTCACCAAACATTACGTTTTCACCGGTCGCGGGATTTCGGGTGAAACCCACACCGGTGGCGCAGTCGTCACCCATGTTGCCGAAGACCATGGTCTGGACATTCACCGCGG
This sequence comes from Gammaproteobacteria bacterium, assembly GCA_029287815.1. Taxonomy (GTDB): domain Bacteria; phylum Pseudomonadota; class Gammaproteobacteria; order SZUA-229; family SZUA-229; genus JABDQW01. The sequence continues at coordinate 8,366 of JARFQK010000059.1, read as the reverse complement.
TGCCGTTGGCCATGTCCGCCGTGATCTTGAATTCACGCCGGTAGTCGACCGCACGCTTGCCCATCCAGGAGTTGAACACGGCCTTGATCGCAAGCGTGAGCTGTTCGTAAACGTCCTCAGGGAAGGGTAGTCCGGTCTCGCTCTTCACCACATCCAGAAAGACGTCACTGATCTCGCGCAAGTTGTCGGCGCTCAGCTCAATATCGGCGGCCACACCCTCGCGCCTTTTCAGTTCCTCGAACGGTCGGTCGAATTTTTCATCGGTGATGCCCAGAGCAACCTTGCCGAAGAGTTGCACGAAACGGCGGTAGGCATCCCAGGCAAAACGCTCGTTACCGGTTGACCTGATCAGGCCCTGCAAGGTCTCTTTGTTGAGCCCAAGGTTGAGTATCGTGTCCATCATGCCGGGCATCGACAGCGCCGAACCGGAGCGTACGGACAGCAGCAACGAGTTGTCGGGATTGCCGAAGTTCTTGCCGGTGGCCTGTTCCAGAGCCCTGATCTGCTCGTGGACCTGCTCCATAAGGCCGGCAGGCATCTGGCGATCTTCTGTGTCGAGATAGCTCAGGCAGGCTTCGGTGCTGATCACGAAACCGGGTGGTACATTGATCCCGATTTGCGTCATCTCGCACAGGTTGGCGCCCTTGCCGCCAAGCAGCTTCTTGTTCTGGCCGTCACCCTCTTGAAATGAATAAACGTATTGTGTCTGTGTGGCGCTGGTGTCCATCAATGCTTCTCCCCGATGTTCAGGCTGATCATGATCAGTGCATGATCAGCAATTCCGTCATTATTAATGGTTAATGTTGCGATTTTGTGAATTTGAGTTCGGCAGAGTATAGACGAACACCATTCAGACGAATAGGACTACGAGGTTAAATTTGCTCGAATGGTGCCAATCGAGGAAGCCGCGGATCCACGAATGAGTCGATCCACAGATAAACGCAGATGAACACGGATTAACGCAGAGATTTGGTCAGTCTTGATCGGTAGGGTGCGCCGCGCGCAATGACGTTCTTGTTTGCGGCGGCGCAGAACCTCGCCGTCATTGCGGGGAGCACCGCAACCGGCAGCGTCAATCCACCCGTCGCATCACGGTGCGCACGGCGCACCCTACGGGACTTAGCTCGTTCGCAATGACTTCACCTTGCTTTGTGTCTTCGCGCGAGCGATTCCGGGCTGACTCATTTTCATCTATCTGTCTGAATTGCAGAAAAATCCTACCTATACTCAAAGTCAGTTTCGAATGTTCAGAACAACATCCGGGTTGGGGAATGATCACACCAGCGCAGGTCAAGCTGTGGTTCGGCTATGCATGCCAACAAATGCAGGGCGTCGTGCAGGCCTGTGTCTATTTGGGTGAGCCAGACAAAGGGCCGTTCAAGCTGTTCGACACCTTCTCGGAATCGTTCACTCACAGTGAGCTGATCCACAGCAATATCGATGCTGCGATGAAGCGGCGAAAATCGGTAGTAACGCGCGTTGATGTTGATCAGTCGGAAAACCAGAGTCGACAGTTGCGAGCGGTCAATGCCGCTCGCCCGGTGACGGATATCAGTAGCAAAAACCACCTGGTCTCGACACCCTTGTTGATCGACCGCCAGCTCTACGGCGCGGTCAGTATCGAGTTCCAGCACGAGCCGGCTGCCGGGACCCAGGATTTTCTGAGCCAGGTCGAGAACGCAGTTGGGTGGCTGCGGTTCCTGTCTACGATCGACAGCGACAGCTATGCATCATCAGAGGACGCAGCTCTGGCCCTGCAGGTCACGGCCCGCGCCTTGAGCGAAGATGTGTCGACAGCGGCGGCGACCTCGGTGGTCACCGAACTGGCTACGCGGCTGTCCTGCGAACGTGTCAGCATCGGCTTCAGGGAAGGTCGCGAGTTGAAGCTATATGCGCTGTCGCACAGCGCGCGTTATCAGGGCAGGCAGAATCTGATCAAGCGCATCGAGGTTGCGATCGACGAGGCGGTCGATCAGAAAGAGACACTGGTTTATCCTGCAACCGAAACCAGCACCTGTCTGCTTCAGGCCCACGAAGAGCTCGCAAGGCATCATGGCGGTGGACATATCTGCACCGTTCCGTTGATTCATCGTGACGAGGTCACAGGTGGGGTGATTTTCGAGCGTGATGCGACGGCTGGTGAATTCACGCCGGATACGATCGAATTGTGCGAGCAGTTGGCGGCCTTTTTCGCACCGATCCTCGAGTATCGCCGCCTGAATGACCGCCCATTGCCGGCCAAGGCCAAGGAGGTGCTCAAAACCGGCGCGTCAAGCATATTCGGGCGCGGCTATCTGGGCCTGAAGTTCACGCTGGCCATCAGTGGGCTGATCCTTGTGCTCCTCACGTTCATGCACTGGGATTACCGCGTCTCGGCCAATTCGGTTCTCGAGGGCACTGTGGAGCGGGTCATCACCGCGCCGGAAGCCGGCTATATCAAAAACGCACCGGCAAGGCCGGGTGATCTGGTTGAAGCCGCGCAGACGCTGGCAACTCTGGACGACAGGGACTTGCAGCTCGAAAAACTGAAATGGACTGGCAAACGGAAGCAGGTCTCGAAAGAATACCGCGAAGCGCTGGCAAGCCGTGACCGCACTCAAATCGGCATCCTGCGCGCCCAGCTCGATCAGGCAAAGGCCCAGATCGAAATCCTGGACAAGAAACTTGAACGCACCGTCATCACGGCACCGATCGGCGGCGTGATCGTCAGCGGCGATTTCACGCGCGCGCTCGGCTCACCGGTCGAGAGAGGGCAGATCCTGTACAAGGTTTCGCCGTTGGATGACTACCGTGTCTTGCTCGATGTCGATGAAAGCGATGTCGCTGAACTCAAGGTGGGTATGCAAGGCGAGCTGACGCTGTCAGCGGCTGCCGAGGACACCTACGAGATCATCGTCGAAAAGATCACACCGGTTTCCGTACCGGGCGAGGGCGCGAACTATTTTCAGGTGGAGGCCTCACTGGTCGAAACCCCGGCCTTCCTGCGACCGGGTATGCAGGGCGTGGGCAAAATTACCATCGGCGAGCGTCGGTTGCTGTGGATTTGGACGCACAAACTGGTTGACTGGCTGCGCCTGCAGCTCTGGTCCTGGTGGTAGATCATGTCTGATCAGCTGTTCAGCTCGCATTGGTACCGGGTCGCCAAGGTCAAGATCGCGTTACGCAGTCACGTGCGGGTACATCAGCACAGCTACCGCGGCAACATCTGGTACATCCTGCGTGACGATTCGTCCGGGCGCCATCATCGCTTCAATGAAAACGCGTACAGCTTCATCAAGCTGATCAACGGCCGGCGCACGGTCAATGATATCTGGGAAATGCTGCAGGAAAAGCTCGGCGACGATGCACCAACGCAGCAAGAGGTGATCAATCTGCTGGGCCAGCTCTACTATGCGGATCACTTGCTGGCCGACCTTGCACCCGATGTGCAGGAGCTGATCGACCGTAGAAGCAAGGAACGCAAGCGTCTGTTGATATCGCGTGTGGCCAACCCGCTTGCGATACGCATTCCACTGGTCGATCCCGACCGGATGGTGACGCGCTGTCTGCCGTTCGTGCGTCCATTATTCACGAAAACCGCAGCCGTGATCGGCCTGCTGCTCATGCTCTATGCCTTGCTTGAAATGACGCGCCACTGGTCAATGCTGAGCCAGCACGCGATGGAGCACAGCCTGTCGCCTTACAACCTGCTGATTATCTGGTTTGTCTATCCGGTGGTCAAAGCCGTGCACGAACTCGGCCATGCCTTTACGGTGAAAAAATGGGGCGGCGAGGTGCACGAGCTGGGCATCATGCTGCTGGTGCTGATGCCAGTGCCGTACGTGGATGCCTCGGCCTCATCCTCGTTCAAGTCGAAGGGCCAGCGCATGACCGTCAGTGCTGCCGGCATTATCGTCGAGCTTCTGCTCGCATCGGTCGCGCTGCTGCTCTGGCTCAATGTGCAGCAGGGACTGGTCAGTGATGTGATGTTCAATGTGATGCTGATCGGCGGCATTTCGACCCTGCTGTTCAACGGCAATCCGCTGTTGCGTTTTGACGGCTACTACGTGTTTGCTGATGCAGTGGAGATCCCGGGTCTCGGGAAGCGCGCGAATAACTATTATCTGTGCCTGGTGCAGCGCTATCTGTTCGACGTCAAGGAAGTCAAATCACCGGTAACGGCGGATGGTGAGGTCTTCTGGTTCCTGACTTACGGGGCCGCTGCGTTTGTTTACCGGATTTTCATCATGGTGATGATCACGCTCTATGTTGCCGGCCAGTATTTCTTCATTGGTGTCGCGCTCGCGTTCTGGGCCCTGTTCATGCAGCTGGTGCTGCCGATCCTGAAGGGGCTGCGTTACTTGCTGAAAAGTCCGGCCTTGTCGCATCGGCGTGAACGGGCGTTGTCGGTCAGCGTCGGGACCATCGCGCTTGCGCTATCGATTCTTTTCCTGATTCCGCTGCCATTGAATACGATGGCGCAGGGCGTCGTCTGGATGCCGGAGCATTCCTATGTGCGCGCTGGAAATAACGGGTTCATAGGGAAAATACTCGCCAGCGATGGTGAACGCGTCAAAAAAGGCGACGCCTTGATCGTTACCGAAGATCCGTTGATGACCTCGCAACTCAAGCTGCTGGAGGCGCAAAAGAAGGAATTGACGGCGCAGTACGATGCACTGGTCCAGCAGGATTTCGTCGAGTCCGAGATCACGCTGGAAGAAATTCATGTGCTCGACGGCAAGATACGGCGTTTGCAGGAACAGATTTCCGAGATGACCATCATCAGTCCAGTCGACGGCAGATTTATCATCCCGGACTCGACCGACCTCCAGGGCCATTATCTGAAGCAGGGCGATTCGATCGCTTATGTGATCGACTTTGATGATGTCTCGGTGCGCGCCGTGGTGCCACAGAACGCAATCGGCCTGGTCCGAAAGCGCACGCATGACGTGCAAATCAGGATCGCCGGCAGCATGGGGCGAAGGTTTGCAAGCGCTGGCGAGCGCGAGATACCTGCAGCAACCTACCGTCTGCCCAGCAAGGCGCTGGCACAGGAGGGTGGCGGAAAAATACCGACCGATCCGTTTGACCAGGACGGTGTCAAGACCAGAGACCAGTACTTCCAGTTCGAGATCGCATTGCCGAATGATATCGACGGTCAGCATATCGGCCAGCGGGTCTATGTGCGCTTCAACCACGGTTACGAGCCGATTGGCTGGCAATGGTACCGCTCGCTGGAAGAGCTGTTTCTTGATGAGCTTGGGCGTGTTTAGTCCGCAGTTCTCGACAGGTGGCGAAGAAGGGCGAAAAACCATTCGCCATTTGGAGGAAAGTTAGAATGATCAAAGGTACAGTGTGTCCTTCAAGCATGCCTATCGCAGCTCAGGCTAGTCCTCGTTCGCGCAAGAGCGTAGGGTGCGCCGTGCGCACCTCGGGTCATCAGTCGGGTCGACGCTGCCGGTGCGCACGGCGCACCCTACGGAGGAATGCGGGCTAGATGACCGGCACAACATTCACAAAGCTGCGCTCGGCTTTTATCACGATGCGTCAGCGCGAGCCGTTGCCGCATCCGGGCGTGTATTTTGGCGCCTATCCAACCAGGCAGGAACAGGACCAAGGGTGGTTTGAACAATGGCTTGCCGGCCTTACCGGCTCGGTGAGCAAGCCCGAGGCGGCGCATGCGAAAAACTGGCTGCGCTTCACCCGCCGGATCGCGGCTATGGACAAACCACTAAGCCAGATGTCTGAGCGTGTGCTCGACAACTGGATCCTGGATATCAAGAGGAGGCTCGGACAGAAGGGGCTCAGCGAAGAGGTGACCGCGCGCGCGTTCGCCACGATTCGTGAAGTAGCCGGGCGCACGCTCGGTATGAAACATTTTGATAGCCAGCTGGTCGGTGGCTGGGTGATGCTACAGGGCATGATCGCCGAAATGCAGACCGGCGAAGGCAAGACGCTGACCGCGACACTACCTGCGAGCTGCGCGGCGATGGCCGGGATGCCGGTCCACGTTGTTACCGTGAATGACTATCTGGTCGAGCGCGATGCCGAACTGATGCAGCCGGTTTATGATCGATTGGGCCTGACCGTGGGCTATGTGATCGAAGGCATGGAACAGGAGGAACGCAAACAGGCCTATGGCTGTGACATCACCTACTGCACCAGCAAGCAGCTCGCGTTCGATTACCTCAGGGATCGTCTGATCCTGAAAAGATTCCATTCCCCACTCGAGTTCAAGCTGGAGTCACTTTACAGTTCAAAACCGGCGCGCCAACAATTGCTGCTGCGTGGGCTCAATTACGCGATCGTTGATGAGGCGGACAGTGTATTCATCGATGAAGCCAGAACGCCGCTGATTCTCTCCTGCAAGACCGATAACACCCAGCAGGAAGCCATCCATAGAGAGGCGGTCTGGCTCGCACGGCAGCTGCGCGATGAGAAGGATTACGCGATCGATCATAAAGCCAGGCGTATCGAGCTGACCGCACTCGGCAAGGACGCTCTGGCCGAGCTTGCGGCGCTGATGGGCGGCGTCTGGCAAGGCTCACGCCGGCGCAACGCACTGGTGCAACAGGCACTGAATGCGCTGCATCTGTACGAGCGCGATGTTCACTACATGGTCGATGACGGCAAGATCAGTATCATCGACGAAAACACCGGCCGCACGATGCCGGATCGGTCGTGGGAAGCCGGGTTGCATCAGATGATCGAGGAAAAGGAGGGCTGCGAGCAGACCGGGCAGACCGAGACGCTGGCGCGTATCAGCTACCAGGCATTCTTCAAACGCTATTGCCGTTTATCCGGAATGACCGGCACCGCGCAGGAAGTCAGAACAGAACTCGGCAAGGTCTATCATCTCGACTGTGTTACCGTGCCGACCAACAAACCGGTGCAGCGCATCATCCGCCCGGAATGTGTTTATGCCGACAGTGACACCAAATGGCGCGCGATCATCGACAGCATCCAATGCGAACACGACAAAGGGCGGCCGGTGCTGGTCGGCACGCGCACGCTGAAGGACTCCGAGCTGTTGAGTGAGATGCTGACCACCGCCGGCCTGGCGCACCAGGTGTTGAACGCCAAGCAGGACAAGGAAGAAGCCGCAATCGTGGCCCGCGCAGGACAACACGGCCAGATCACTGTGGCGACCAACATGGCCGGGCGAGGCACCGACATCAAGCTGGACGAAAAATCGCTCCAGGCCGGCGGACTGCACGTGATTTCTTGCGAGAAAAACATCTCTGCGCGTATCGATCGTCAGCTTGCGGGTCGCTGTGGCAGACAGGGCGATCCGGGCAGTTACGAGGCCATACTCTCTGTGCAGGATACCTTTTTCACCCAGCGTTTCGGCGGTATGGCTAAAGTTCTGGGAAAAATGACCGATGAAAGTCGAAGAGTCAGACCACAATGGCTCGGCCGCTCTCTGATGACGCTGACGCAGATCATCAGTGAGCGTTATTACCGTCAGGTCAGAAAAGCGATGATGAAAGTCGATAAACAACGCGATGCGATGCTCGCATTCAGCGGCAAGTCAGAATAACAACAACGATGACCAAAAAGGCTACAGCGAAGCGGTTAGTCTTGATCTGCGCATGGCTTGCAAGTGCGCAGGCTCAGTCTCAGGCTGAAAGCATGCCCGAGATCGACTGTCTGATCGAACCCAATATGGTGATCGAACTGAGCAGCCCGGTTTCCGGCGTGCTGGACACGATCGCCGTTGATCGCAGCGATGCGGTCACTGAGGGGCAGGTCGTCGCGACGTTGCAGTCCGACGTCGAGGAGGTCAAACTCAGAGCTAGCCGGGAGACGCTGAATTTGAGCAAGGTCGAGCAGAAACGCGCAATCGAGCTTTATCGTGACAACGCGATCACGCTTAGCGAAAAAGAGCAGTCGGACCACGATGTCGCGATCAACAAACTCGAAGTCGAGTCGGCGCAGGCCAGTCTCGAACAGCGCCGGATTCGCAGCCCGATCGACGGTGTTGTTGCGGACCGCTACCTGATGCCGGGCGAGTTCATCGAAGACAATCCGCTCCTGAAAATCGCACAGCTGAATCCACTGCGCGTTGAGGTCGTTGCACCCGTTACCTATTTTGGCCGCATTAAACCCGGCCATCATGCTCAGGTGAAGACCGAGTTCGGCTCGTTCGACAACCTGATTGCTGAGGTTGTCGTCGTCGACAAAGTCATTGATGCGGCCAGTGGAACCTTTGGCATACGCCTGGAACTGCCGAACGAGGACTACCAGATACCCGGTGGACTGAAATGCAGCGCGCGTTTCTTCGACGAGCACGAGGAGGCGGAGTATGCCGGCTTTCAAGCCGATCAGAGCGAAACAGAAACGCTAGCCGCCCCGGTGATCGACGAACTGGATGACCTGGAACAAGG
>JARFQK010000028.1 GCA_029287815.1 Gammaproteobacteria bacterium | reverse complement strand
ACGGGCTTGCCAGATCAGGTTTATCCGGTCGAGGATTTCGACATCGACCGCTACCTCGGCAAATGGTACGAAATCGCCCGTCTCGATCATCGCTTCGAACGCGGCCTGAGTAACGTCTCTGCAGAGTACAGCTTACGCGATGATGGTCTGATCGCGGTGACCAACAGCGGCTTGGACACGAATACGAACGAGTGGAAGCGAATCGAGGGCAAAGCGAAACCTGTGGATGACCCGACCAAGGGGCATCTCAAGGTCTCATTTTTCGGACCCTTTTATGGTTCGTACGTAATATTCGAGCTGGATGAATCGGCCTACAGCCACGCATTCGTCGCCGGCTACAACAAATCTTACCTATGGCTGCTGTCCAGAACGCCGGATGTCAGCACCGAACTGCGGGAGCGCTTTGTGAAGCGGGCGTCAGAGCTTGGATTCGACGTTGCAGAACTGATTTTCGTCGAACACGACCAAGCGGCTCCTGAGTAATCATGTACTGCCGACTTCGACCATTATCCGGATCGGATCGTTGAACGAACTCAACCCCGCAGCCTCGCTCTGGCAGACATTTCTCGCGTTCGCGCGTTTCGAAATGTTTATCACACCGTCATTCCTGGTTATCGTCTACTGGCTTGGCGCAGTCGGCATGCCTTTGTTCGCAATCGTGTTGATGCGCAGCATGCACCGCAAAATTGAGTTGCCTGATGCGGCCGACCTGCCGATCTGGCAGCGCAACAAGCCCCTGTTCCTGACCATCGGCGCCGTGATGTTCGTGTTTGCCGAGCTGACCTGGCGGATGATGGTCGAGACCGTGCTGGCCTATTTCCAGATGCGTGATGCACTGATTGGCGCAGCCTCGATCTGATTCCCCGCTGGCAGCAATGCCCCGGAATAGACATCGGTCCATAATGATCTTAAGCTTGATCTGTCGTTACCGAACTGGAGTAAATATGTCCTCAAGACTCATGCCCCACCTCGCCGTCATCCTGGCCCTGATTTCGTTCGCCCTGCCGGCCTGGTCCGATGAGCCTGCTCCCCTAACCAGAGACGAGTTACGCGCCCTCGTGCTGGACAAGACCGCGGATTGTCGTAAGGAAAAGGACCAGAGCACCTGCGTCAATTATTTCTCTGCCGAAGGCGAAATCGCGCAAGTGCTGCATAAGGACGGCAAACGAAAGGACGGTCGCTGGTTCCTGGACGATTCCGACCGGTTGTGTATTCTCTGGGACGGCAAACTCAAGCCTTACTGCTTCATTGTCACCGAAAACAAGGACGGATCCTACAAAATGGTCAAGAAAGGCAAGCACATCTCAACGATACTGGAACTGTACGACGGAAATACCGAAAAGCTTTAATCGAAAAGTCTGGTTTTTAACGCAGAGACGCAAAGGCGCCCCCTACTCCTCTGCGCCTCTGCGTTGAAACCATCTGCATCTCTGATCCAAACCCATCGCGCCTATCGCAGCCTTCGTAGGGTGCGCCGTGCGCACCGAATACACCTGTTCCTGGTCGGCGGTGCGGACCGAGCACCCTACGGAGCTCAACACACCAATAGACCCCCTCTGCGCTCTTTGCGTCTTCGCGTCTCTGCGATAAACCCATCGCGCCTATCGCAGCGCTACCGATTCGTCGAGCTGGTCGTGCTCCTCCTCGATCGCACCGAGCCAGCCGAAATCATCCAGAATGCAGTAAACCGCCGGCACCAGAAACAGCGCCGCGAGCGTCGCAGTGGTCAGGCCAAATGCGAGGCTGGCGGCCAATGGTATCAGCACCTGGGCCTGCAGGCTGGTCTCCAACAGCAACGGCATCAAACCCGCGACCGTGGTTATCGATGTCAACAGGATCGGACGAAAACGGGCCAAGCCAGCACTCCGGGCCGCTTCGGTCACGGTGGCACCCTTGGCCCGTTCCTGTCGAATAAAGACCACCAGCAATATCGAATCATTGACCACGACACCAAACAGCGAGGCCATGCCGATCATACTCGGCATGGTCAGGTCGAGCCCGAGCAGCAGATGGCCAAGCACGACCCCAATCAACGCGGTAGGAATCACAGTCATCACCGTCAAAGGCGCCAGATAACCGCGAAACTGCAAAGCCAACAACATGTACACACCTATCAGACCGAGCAGCATATTACGCATGATCGATCGTCCGGTCTCGGCTGACTCCTTGCTTTCACCCTGAACGTCGACCGTGATATCCGGGTAGCGATCCAGAAGATCCGGAATGAAATCGCGCTTGACCATCGCCAACAATTCCTGCGCGTTGGCCACTTCTCGGTCGACATCACCCTGGACCGTGACTGCCCGCCGACCGTCGACACGGTTGATGCGCGCCCAGCCACGCTCCTCCTCGACTTCCGCGACGATCAGCAACGGTATCAATGCCCCATTGGGCCCCATCACGGTAAAGTTCTCCAGGTCCTCCGGGCCTATCCTGTCCTCCGCGGCAATCCGCAGATTGACTTCATAGGTCTCGGCCCCGACTGGAAACTCATCCACCTTGACACCCTGAAAGGCGCCGCGCACCTGATCAGCCACGGATTTCGCGTCGAGGCCGAGCGTGCCGGCGCTGGGTTTCAGGCGCAGACGGTATTCCCGTTTGCCCGGCCGCAAGTCGTCGCTGAGATCCTGCACGCCGGCGAATTTGCCAAGCCAGATCTGCAGTTCATTGGATGCGGCCTTGAGCCTCTCCAAATCAAAACCCAGCAAACGCAGGTCGATCGGCCGACCACCGGGACCGATCACCGGCTCGGTGTACTTGATCGAAATCACATCGGCCAGGTCGCCAACGGCATCACGCCAGGCATTGCGAAATTCGTCGAGCGGGGCGTCACGCTGTTCGGCTCCCAACAAATCCACGACCACTCTGGCGACATGAGGGCCGGCCTCGAACGCGTCTGGATTCTGGCCGTAGATGACCGTGACATTGCGAACCAGGTCTTGCTGATCCGGCTGACGCGGCCGGTATTGTTCATTCAGCTGATCCAAAGCCGATTCCAATTTCGCGACCACCTGTTCGGTTCGCATCAACGGTGTCCCCTGCGGCAGCAGAATACGCGCCTCAACGACATCGCCTTCGATATCCGGGAAGCCGACGAATTTGAGCATGCCGCCAGCAGGGATCGCCGCTGCGAACAGTAGCAGCATGATGATCAATCCGAGCGTCAGGTAACGGTAGTGGATCGCAAAGTGCAACAACGGCGCAAAACCACGATCACGAAAATCGCTGAAGCCGCGCTCGAATCGCAGACGAAAGCGCGACGGCGCTGTCCGCTTCATGTGCATCAGCGAATGACTCAGGTGATGCGGCAGAATCCAGAAAGCCTCGATCAGGCTGACCGAGATCACGATGATCAAGACCATCGGCATGATCCGCAGAACCTGACCGATCGTTCCGGTGATAAAAGCGAGCGAACCGAAGACCAGCAAGGTGGTTGCAAACGACGACATGATGCCCGGTAAGACCTGCTTGACACCGGTGATCGCGGCCCGCATCGGCTTGTCACCCTGGGCCATACGCGCAGCGATGTTCTCGGCGATCACGATCGCGTCATCCATCAACAATCCGACGCCAATCAACAGGCCAACCATCGAGATCATGTTGATCGTGATTCCGAAGATCGGCAGGATGAACAATGCACCGAGGAACGCCACGGGCAACCCCATCGTCACCCAGAAGCTGTAACGCAAACTGAAAAACAGCCACAACACCAGGAACACCAGCACCAGCCCCTGAGCACCGTTACGCACCAACATGTTGAGCCGATCCCGCACGATCGACGCCCGGTCCTGGGTCAGATGCAGCTGCATCCCTTGCGGCGCCCGCTGACGTTCAGCCTCGATGAAAGCCTCGACCGAGGCGAACACTTCGAGGATATCCTGCGCGCGGGTCTTCGCGATGTCCAATTGAGCTGCGCGCTGACCGTTGAACAGGATTTTCTCTTCCTGACGGTCGAAGCGATCGGTGATCTCGGCGATCTCACCGAGACGGATCGCAGCACCAGTGCTGCCGGATATCACGATCAGATCGCGAAATGACTCGACGCTCTTGCGTTGATCGTCAAAGCGCAGCAACAGATCCTCGGCCTGGCTCTCCAGACGGCCGGCTGGACCACTGACGCTCTGGCGGTTCACAGCATTGGCGATATCGGTCGCCGAAAGCCCATACTGACGCAGTCGCCGAGCCGGTACTTCGATCCGAATGTGATGGTCGGAGAAGCCACTGACAACCACCTCGGCCACATCGGTCTCAGCCATGATTCGATCCTTCAAATCCTCAGCATAGGCCTTCAGCGCGACCGGATCTTCAGGGCCGGTAACCGCGACCGACACGACCGAATCAGTGCGGCCCAGCTCTTCGATGACGGCCGGTTCGACCTGGTCCGGGAAATCGTCGATCGCATCGACAGCTGTTTTCACATCGTCCAGAAAGCGCGTCATCACCGCACCCTCGCGCATGACCGCTGTCGCGGTGCCGATTCCCTCGCGCGCATCGCAGCGCATTTCATCCAGATCGGTGATGCTATCCAGCACGTCCTCCAGACGCCGGCAAATGGCGTCCTCGACCTCTGCCGGCGTCGCTCCGCGATAAACGACCCGAATTTCGACCGTATCGCTTTGCAGCTCCGGAAAGGTTTCTCGCTGCAGCCCGGGCAGGGCCACCAGACCGAGAATCATGATTGCGGCCATCAGCAGATTGGCCGCGGTCTGGTGGCGTGCGAACCAGGCGATCATGCGTCGCTACCAACAGACTGCAGCGACCGATTCAATTGCTCGTCGACCTGAATCTGCAACAGCATACCTTCGACTGCCGGCACCAGATCGGACACGACGACGCGCTCCCCGACTTCGAGTCCCTGCTCGATCACGCTGACGTCACCCTGGGAAAACAAGGTCTTCACGGCTCGCCGGCGTAGCCGGTCGTTTTCATCCGCGACATAGACCACCCCAGCACGCACGGCCGAACGCGGCACGACCAGGCGTGGGCTGCGATGGGCGCCGCTCAGCACAACCTTCACAAACATGCCTTTGGACAGCGGTGGCCTGTAGCCGGGCTTGACCTTGTCGAAGGGTCGGTCGACCGCCACAACGACACCCATGGTTCGGGTTTCAGCCTCGACGATATCGCTGAAGCGGACGAACTCCGCATCCCATTGCGCCACATGATTGCCAAGATCCAGCTGTACTACCGGATCGATGTTGACGATATCGGACAGCTGCCGACTCATGCGCTGAATATCGATAGTGATGTCCGGTCGGCCGATGAACAATCGCCGCAATGAGGACATCGGTACCTGCGCCTTGATCTCCACCCGGTCAACTGCGTCACCCTCGAACAGGCTCTGGCCGACAGCCACGTATTGGTCTTCCTCGACTTTCAGATTGGCCACGCGAAGGTCAAACGGCGCGTCAATGACGGTACGCTCTAGATCGCGCTCGGCCAACGCGATCCTGGCCTCGAGCAGACTGCGCTGGGCGGGAACCAGCGCCAGCGTGTTCTGCAGGTTCTGCACGGATGCCCGGTACGCGAGCATCGCGCGCTCCTTCTCATCGGCTGCATTCTGTGAGCTCGTACCCTGCCGAACGAGCTTGCGAACACGCTCGAGCTCCTTTTGTGCGAGCTCCTCGTTGCGTTTTTCGATTGCCAGCGAGGCGCGCGCATTGGTCTCCTGGACCTCGAGTTCGGCCAGCTCGGCTTTGGCTTGGGCCAGCGCGATTTCGTAATCCTTCGGATCGATACGAACCAATGTGGTGCCCCCGGGCAGGAGCTCACCATCTCGTAGTCTGCTGTGCAGGCAAATCACCCGCCCGGCCACCTGGCTGACCGCGGTCCAGATACGCGCCGGCTGCACCGGGCCGTAGCCCTCCGCTTGGGGCACCAGCTGTACCTGAGGCACTTCGATGACGCGCACGGTGCGAGACGGCTCGCCCTGATCTGCCTGCACCGGCGGCTGTCTGGATGAGGCCATCCATATCAGCACCAGTAAGCCGAGCACGACCGGCGGGACGATCAACCATCGGTTCCAATGTAAAAGACGACCTGAGTTCATGAATGCTCCTGAGCGAGTGCGTGCCAGGTTTGGCTTGTTCCAGTGATGGAAAGGTTACCTCAGAGGCAGTCATAAAGACATTGCTGATACCTAACGCGCCTGGCTCACATGCCCCTACACCTGAACGCCCGCACGGCGCACTCTACCGCGGACCTGATAAAGGAATGAAAGGGCGCAGACTATGCGGCTGGTTGGCTGCGGGCTAGCCTACGCACATCATTGATCACTCGCGATGATCGGCTGGAAGTTTGCGTCGCGGACGAAGCCTGTGGACAACGGCGCATCCATCGGCTGCTTGATGCTGATCGCTCCGCGCAGGTCTCCTGGCGCATAACCCGTCGCTCTGTCGTGCGGATAGTCCATCGCAAGTTGAGCCTTGACGCTCGCTGGTATTTGCTCGCTACTGCCGTGACACGTGGTGCAGACCTCGGCAACTGTGATCGGTTTCATGAAGCGATAATACTGCCTGCCATTTTCGGTCACAGTCTCGCCATGTATCATGTCCGCGTATGCTTCGCCCTTTGCCGCACGTTGCTCAAAATCTTCCATGACCCTGCCCTCCCACACGTCGGGGGTACCCAGCATCGGGTTTCTGACCTTGTCACTGACACGGGTGACGCGCCAGCCGTTCAAGCGCGACACTTCACTGTTGA
>JARFQK010000425.1 GCA_029287815.1 Gammaproteobacteria bacterium | reverse complement strand
ACAGAAACCATCGATGCTCTTACCGAGAAACCACTGCTGGTGGCTACGCTGCATTCGCCGCGAAGTGACATCATTGATGACGGTATAACCATACACATGTTCCATCGCCGCGGCCCGGGTAATGCCCCGCCCGCCTTGGCCGATGACCACACCGAGTTCACCTTCATAGTCCACCGACCGTGTCGGATCAAGCCAGGCCGGGATCGGATCCCGCGGCCCGATCACAGACGAGGGAGCCTTGGTGAAAATAATCGGCTGTTCCGGAATAGCATCCCCTGCAGCCGCAGGCTGGACTTCCTGCACATGCTCGCGATAGTTCTTGCCGACACAAAACAGATTCCTTGAGGGGCGCGGGATGGGCGCGAGCAGTCTCACCCTGTCTGCGGGAAACCGCCCGTTGCCGCTGGCGACTGCTTGGCGGGCTTCATCCAGGGCCGGTCGGCCAGCTGCGATAAAGGCCAGCATGTCGCCCGGCAGTTGCGGGGCCACCTGCGAGAGGTCGCACACCTCATGCTGCAGTTGATCGAGTACGCCTATGCGGCGTTGCTCACCCTTGATAAAACTTATAAGCAGCATCTCACGTTCCGGTTCGTTTCTGCGGTTGATTAATCATAATACCGAAATACAGAGCCAGGCTGCCGGTTGCCCTGACGCCCGGGATAGCCGCTCACGTGGTACGGGCGACGGTGAATAGTTGGTAGTGAGTGCGGAATGGGGCAGGATTTCGGGTTGGTGCCAGGGTGTAGCTCCGTTCGTTACCCTTGGATAAATCTTAGACGAGCCATCAAAAGGGCGTTAATTTCGCCTATACCCACCTTGACTTTTTCCTTCCACTGACCGAACCTTAGCTACCATTACCAAGAACTCGATCACGCATAATAATCGCGGCCGGCCCCGTGCTAGCCTTTGGTCAGGTATGCCGGATTCGTCAGTTGATATTCCTGTCACTCCACACAAACATCCGCATCGCATTCCAAGCCATCTTTAAAGCTGTGGCTCACCTGTACTGGGTGGATTACACCACGAATAGGGCTTGGTGGCGAAGGCTGTATGAATTTCTGCGGATCACCGCGGTCTGCAACCCTCGGGTGACCCCTCGATCTATACGTGGCAGACCAAGTGAACTCGATCCTGCGGCTCGCTTGAGCATGATTTATCGGTGACTGCGGGATCGGCATTCCTGCGCCACTGGCACACTCCGGCTCAGGTCGGCAAGCCCGAGGGGGCGCTGTGGGCTGTCGCAGTGGTGCTGCTCACGCTCGCCAGCCTCGTGCCGATCTGGGCAGTGGAGTATCTGCCCCTCCAGGATTATCCCTATCATCTACTGCGGATTCAGATCATCGCCGAGTACGCGAACCCGGTGTTCGACTATGGGCGCTACTTCGACATCTCGCTGTTTCCGCTGCCTTACGTGCTGCTGGATTATCTGATCCTGCTGCTCGCACCCGTGTTCGGTTTGCCGTTCGCCGGAAAGCTGGTGTTGAGCACCTATGTGCTCGGCTTTGTCTCCAGCATCTTCTATTTCGTGCGCGCGTTCGGTCCGCAGTACACTCTGCTCGGATTCTTTGGGTTTTTGTTCATCTACAATTGGTACTTCAACATGGGATTCGTCAACTTTGCTCTGGCGATTCCCTTCTTCTTCTTCGCGGTTGGGTTCTACTGGCGCTATCGTGATGCCCTGACTTTATCCAGGAGCCTGCTGCTTTGCGGGATGGTCCTCCTCACCTACTTGACCCACCTGTATGTGTTTCTCTATCTGGGCGTTGCGCTGGGCGTGATTGCGCTGCTCTCGCAGAGCAAGCTGCGCGCCCTGATGGTGCTGGCCGGGGTCTCTCTGCCCGCTCTCCTCCTTCTGGCCGCCACCATCGTCATGCATATGCCGAACTATCTCGGTGACGGCGGCAGCAGTGTCGTCTTCATCGATTATCCGTCGCTATTGTGGACGCTCGACGCGGCAATCGGTTCGAAGCTGCGGTACTTCGCTTCTATCTCGCCCGCTCGCGAGCGGCAGATTTTGGTGGCAGCGGCCGCGGTCTGGTTTGCCCTTGCAGCGTGGAACCCTAGTGGACTGGCTCGGAACCGGTTCGTAGTCGTGGTCGGCTCTTTCTGTATTCTCTATCTCGCGCTGCCGGAGTTTGTCTCCCCTCGCTATAACTTCTTCTCCTGTCGGGTGCTGATCTTCATCGCGCTGCTCGCTTTGGCCCTCCCGGTGGTGCCGCGTGTACCGGCCTGGCGCCTGCTGGTGCTGGCCGCGCTGGCAGTACTGGCACTCGCCTCGCTGGCAGTCACGACGCGTGCCTATCTCCGCGCCGATGAGAAATTGCGCGATTATGCCGCAGTGCTGGAACAGATTCCGCCTGGGGAAGGTGTCTGCTTTGTCCAGGACAATCAAGTCGCCCGCGTTGGTTCGATAAAGCCGTTCGCACTCTTCCATGCCTATTACTACCTCGAGCACTCTGGCGGCGGTCCGGTCTACGATGCGTCGAGCCAGACGCATTCCGACAGCCGATACCGGGCAGTTAGAGTAGGCAGCGTGCCGATGATGCCCGGTTTCGTCGGCACGCTGCGTACGGTTCACGACAGCCGCATCGTTGACCAGCCGGGTGCGCATCACATTGAGCGATTCTTCTCGCGCCGGGCAATCGACAAGGGCGGCGTCGTGTTACTGTTGTCGGGTGGGCAGCGAAACGACGTTCAAACAGCAGCCGCCAGGAACGGGTTCGAGCCGATGCTCGAACTAGGCGATGCGGCCATCTATCAGCGCAGGCAAGTGCCGGCAGCAGTCGCCCCTCAGATGGATCTTTCGTTCTGCGATGATTCTGCGTACCTTATACTGTTGCAGGAGCGGACGCAGACAAAGCCCGACTTCACACGCCGATTCGAACATATGTTCAGCCGCGGCAACTTTCACCTGCTGGCAAGGGAGCGAGCATCAGCGAAATGACGATCCTGCGGGAGTCGGCTTAAAGTAGTCGTCGACTATCTCATCGGACAGAACCGTGCGCTCAAGGAACAACTGGAATGACAGCGGATTCGCTTCACCAACGAACGGCGCATACGACCGGCTGTGAAGGCCAACCCAGAACTTTTTTAAAAAAGGTGACATGTCTTTGAAAGTCGTAATTATACTTCCGACGTTCAACGAACGCGAGAATATCGGCGCGATTATCGGAACCCTTCAGGGTCAGTTCAGGTCGACAGGGCATGACATGCACATCCTGGTGGTAGACGATAATTAGCCCGATGGGACGGCAGAAGCGGTGCGGGGCTTGCAGACCGAGTATAACAATGTGCATCTCTTACAGGGTGAGAAGTCTGGACTGGGAGCGGCCTACATTCGGGGAATGCGACATGACCTTGACGACCTAAATGCAGACCTGGTATTCGAAATGGATGCCGATTTCTCGCACAAGCCAGAAGACGTTGTCCGACTGATGTCCGAGATCGAAGCTGGTGCGGACTTTGTAATCGGTAGTCGTTATGTGAAGGGGGGTACCATCCCGAGGGAATGGGGTCTGCTTCGCCGGCTGAATTCTATGGGTGGTAATATAGCGGCCCGTTATATCGCCGGCATATCACAAATCAGAGATTGCACGGCAGGATTCAGGGCGATTCGCGCATCACTTCTGAGACGGATAGACTTGAACGGTCTAAGAGTGCAGGGCTATGCGTTTCAGGTGGCTCTCCTGCATGCTGCTATAGCGGAAGGTGGCAAAATAAAAGAGATTCCCGTCGACTTCGTTGACCGCGAACACGGCGAGTCAAAGCTCGGGTTCCCAGACATTCTTGAATTCCTCATAAATGTTTGGTCGATCAGGCTGCTGAGTTCGACGACTTTTATCAAGTTTGCAGTCGTCGGTGCATCAGGGGTATTGGTTAACCTGGGATTCTTTACGTTGTTTTTGCTAGCGGGCATAAACAGGTTTATTGCATCGCCTATCGCGATCGAGCTGTCAATAGTCTGGAATTTTCTTTTGAACAATTACTGGACGTTTCGCTCGCGCAAGACCATCGACCGGACCCGGATCCGAGGCCTGAAGTTCAATCTCGTTTCGATCCTAGCCTTAGGGGTGAGTTATGGGGCGTTTGTTACTCTATCATTGACTTTCCCCGACACGCCGCCCCAGGTCCATCAGCTGATTGGCATTGTGCCGGCGACGCTTGTAAATTACTTGTTGAACTCGTACTGGACTTTCAAGCACGCCGAGAACCGATCTGATTGAACAATCCAATTGACCGTAGGGTGCAAACGCCCGAACGAACAGTATAATGTTGTTATCAAACACCATTTACGGATAACTGTTCGGCCAGTGCCTAACCTTATACAACCGTTCCATTCGCTGGTTATCGCCCTTGCCGGCTGGCTGAACCGCCAGCAACAGGCTGAAAAAGCCATAGCAGGCATTGTCAGCTTTGGCTACAGAATTCCCGAATTGAGGGTCTCTGCAAAGTCCTGTTCCACTCGGTCGCTTGCTAAGGCCATCGAGCCTGAGTTTGTTTGCCAGTCAATAGCGATTCTCGCTTAGGGCTCTATACGCACCCGTACTCTCTTACAAATGGCATCGTTTTTGTCAGCCAGTTTCATTAGAAACCGACACGCACCAGTCACCATCAGGATCAAGGCAGTGGGGTTCCAGATTACAGGAACCATTCCCATGCCCCTGGTTCTCGGCTGAGCCCCAGAAAATTCTCGGCGCCAAGCTCTCGTCCAATTGTCTAAGCCGAGCTTGCGGCCAAGGTGAGTGGTTTGCTGCCAGCCAGTGAGGTGGCCCGAACACCACGCCATGCCAATTATGACTTGTCGAAATTGCGTGGCAAGAGTTGGTCGAACGCATTGACAAGACCCGACGTTACCGCACCCCTCCTGCAGGGATCCGTATCCTGGCTGGGCCGTTGATCCTGCGCAAGAAGGTGATCAAACCGGTGCTTGCCGGTCTCGGCAACCCTGTGTCGGCCGACCTCCGAAAAATGTCCACTTTATCGACCAGCACTACGACAACCTCCAACGTGAGTTGCGCCGTCCCTTTGAAACGCTCGCATTAGCCGCATGAATGAATGGCACTAAGCTAAGGCGGCTCTTCCTCATAGAAGGGTCGAATTTATTCGGCCAGTCGCTGTTGGCGGCTACCCACATTGTGGTGATATCCGGGATGATAGATGGAATGGCAACGTGGTTGGTCGAATGAATTCGACCCTACAATGGGCTAAACAGGCTTAACTCAGCACCATTCGCCGCATGAATAAATATACGTTTAAGCAACATGTTTGTTATAGAAACGCCGTAAGAATCTAATACAAAACGCCGCTCCGCTATCGTTACGATGCCAACGCCCGACTGAACCAATGAGTATAGAGACGCTGTCAAGTGAGAATAAAGAGGCTGCCGCAGGAGGTCTGGTTGAACAGCGACGACGACTCGATGAAGCTGTCGCTACCATCCCGGGCGTTCGAGCCGGATCTGTTCGTAATGCTGCGGCCCTGGCGGCCGCAAAGGTCATCGGTGTTCGCCAGGACCTGGTGGCAAGCGATGCCGAGGAACTATTCCCTCCACTCCGCGTTCCGGGGCAGTATACGGTATAGAGCGCGACACCCTGAGCGGTTTTTCAACTGTTGCGCAAGTCCGTTCCGGGTCTGCGTCAAAGTAATCAGCATAGAACCTGGCGCGATAATCAAAAATATTTTCCAGCTTCGGCCGCACATAGACAGCATGCACCATCGATTCGACCATCGCAGGTAAGGCGGCAGGCAAGGCATAAACGACCTCGTCCCTCACCTTGGTGCCGCGCGCACAGGATTCAAAGTGGTGTGTATGACGCCAGTAGGCATAGGGGCCTTTCAGCTGCTCATCGACGAAGCAAAAAGGTGGTTCATACATCGAGATGAGAGAACGCCAGCGCACCGGTAGACCGCCAAGCCGTATGGTATAATCGATAACCCTGCCCTGTTTCATACTGATCGGCCCCGCTGTGATCACACGGAAGCCAAGACTCGGCGGCGTAATCATTGCCAGGTTTTCCGGACTCTCGAAAAAAGCAAAGATATTCTCCAGGACCGCGGGTACCGTCTGTTGCCGATCCAACCTGTGGTAGCGCACGTTGTTTCGATCAGTCATGCGATAACCCACATCGGTCATCCTGGCACCGGCGTTGCAGACGCCAGGCAGCCCAGCGGCGATAAACGGTCTCCAGGGGACCTTCGAGCCGAAACACCCTGACCAATCCGGCAAGCCAGCGGTAATACGGCAGATGCGACCAAAGCTCCACAAACGCCTTGCTACCCGTCTGCCAGCGGCCCCTGGCATCCAGAACATGGAAACGCTGCATGGCCTGCTCCACTGTCAGGCCATAACTGCGTACGCCTTCCGGTTCCCTGCTAATGTCCAGCCAGAGCAGACGCCTGGTTCGCTCTATTCGACGGTAATGCTCGATCTCCCGCCGACACATCGGGCAACCGCCATCGTAGAAGACAACGGGTTTTGCACTTCCATTGACGCCGCCGGCAGTTATGCATTTTAAAACGGTAGTCATGGTTTTCTCCATTCAGGTCGG
>JARFQK010000378.1 GCA_029287815.1 Gammaproteobacteria bacterium | reverse complement strand
GTGCTGCAAGATTGGGCGCGCGTCGCCGCGAGCGATGAATGACCAAAAAGTTGCTGCTTCATGAGCAGGCTGTCAGCGACAATGGCCCGCGCACCGCCGGGCCCCAAGAGTTTGGCGACTGTAGTTAATAGATGCGCGAGGAGTATCAGCAGATCCTTCATGGCAAAGCAGGGTAGGGAAGGTTGCGAGCAAGAACAGGACTATGTAAGTCACCCTTTTCAGGTAACAATTAACAATTCGCCTAGGAGTGCGTATGGCGATAGGATGGATGCTGTTAACTTGACAGCACCCCTGCGAGAGATGCACTAACGAAGCTTAATCTGCGATAGCGAAGTTGTGTGCTGCATCTTGCAGCGAAATAATCAGTGTCATTGGATCCAGCGGGGATTCCTGGAAACCGTTACGCAGATAAAATTGTTTTGCATCTTCTGAGAGTGTGTGTACGAGTAGCGCTTTAACCCCGGCTTGTTGTGATACCGATAGTGTCCTGAGTATCGCATCCCTAAGCAAGCTCCGGCCAAGTCCAGCATGTTGCCACCGTTCGTCAATGGCCAAACGTCCGAGCACGATGACTGGGATAGGGGCAGGCATATTGCGGCGTACCTTACGGGGTGTATTGCGGTGTCCAACACTACCGGTAGCCAGGGCGTAGTAACCGATTACCTGGCCATCACTGCAAACGGCGAATGTGCGGGATGCGCCTGAACTTTCGTTTTTGAGGGCGCGGCGCTTCAGCCACTCATCCAGCACCGGCACACCACAAGCGAACGATTCGACGTTATGAGCTGTCGTGATCGGCTCTGGTGGTGTTATTTCTCCCATGGTGCCTTGCTGCTCAACAAGGCACGTAGCGCTGGATTTTCATTAACCGGTGCGTTGAGAAGCGTTTCAAATTTCTCGTAGGCTTCATCATCCACAAGAAAAAGTCGCCGGTCGAGTAACACGTTTTCGGCCTCACGGCAGGCGACTTCCAGCATAAAATCCGATCGATTTTTGCTGAGCATAGCCGCCGCCTTGTCAATCAGATTGCGCTGCGCGAGGCGGGCGCGGATATTAATCGGTGCTTCACGATTCTGTGTTTCCGCCATTAGGGTAGCCTCCTATTGTGTAGACAATAAATATACATTTATGTGTATCGTCTGTCTACACATTTCCCGCAGCTAGCGGAGTTTTGTGCTAACTTGCAATGGCAGTGAACAGTAACTGATTGATAACTCAACTGCGGGATCAGAGTGGCAAACACTGCAAGTAACTGATTAATAAAGAAAGTGAAATGCTTCAGTCCGGCCGCGAACTAGTCCGTCCAGATTTAGAGACTTTTTGGGCATGCAAGTCATGAACAATGATGTCGTCGGTTTTTCGGGCGAGTAAGAACTGCGACCTGAGTTTAAGTTGAGAGCTGTGGTGAAACGTATCTCGTTGAAAGTTATTATGAATATGTGACGTGAGACGTGGTGCGTAACTGGGGGATAAGGTGGCCTCCCCTTGGGGACGCCATTTTTCCTTGTAAGGCATTGAAAAAATGGAAAATAAAAACTCGGGTTTAAGCTGAAAAAATACCAGGCCGGTAACCTGCCAGTTTAACAAGCAAAAAAAACAGGGGTTCGCGTACCCCGCCCGACGCCATACTATTCCACTTTTCCACGATTCCCAGCTACAGCGGACAAGATGCTTTCGCTTAAGGGATGGTTGCGCTCAGCAACAAGACTGTCTAATTGATCCTTCTCCCTTGATACCTATTAGTTCGCCATAGACAGGTGGCCGATTTCCTTCGGAGTCAGTGGCCGAATTCAGCGGAATACCCATGATGTGGTCAGTCTGGGGGTTTTCCCGGTAGAGCGACGTGCAATCAGCTGTTGATGTTTGATGAGAACACTCTCTGCGATTATAGCCTTCGCGCCACCGGGGCCCAGGCGCTTGGCGAGCGCAGTCAGCATCGGAATTCGCCATGCACCGGGAAAATTTATCCTGCGCGCGGTTAACCGAGGTTATTCAGGAACTCGGCAACAGTCTGAATACACATGCCAAAAGTATTTTCCGGTTGATTCATGAAGGGGCCAAAGTCCCCGAGATCACCGGTAAGCAGGTGGGTAGCCCGACAAGCCAGTGCTGCCTGGAATATCGGTTGGTCCTTTTGCGCAAGGCGCTCCGGGAAGGCAAGATCAGCGTGGTGCTCAACAAGACTGATGTCGTGCTGAAGTGTGCCAAGATCATTTAGGGTGTGCGAAAATTTTCTCTCCAGGTTGCGGCGCGCTTCTTCCAGCGCATAGGGGCTCGAGAACAGTTCCCAGTAGCCCTGGGTCCCGAGTTCAATAACCAATCTGGCTTTCCCTTTCGGATTGTGTGCGGCCGTGAACAATATATTTGCGTCGAGAAACAGCCTCATTATTTTGCTGTAGCCAGCGTATCGAGTATTTCCGCCCGCTGTTGATCTGAAAGTTTATCCTCGGCATCCCATTGAGCGATCTGCTCATCGCTGTAGTGCTGGATTTCGAGGACGATGCCTGGCTTGAGTACAACCTCATTACCGCGATCTTCCAGAATCACGACGTCACCGCTTTTGATTCCCAGACGTTTGCGCAGTGCGGCGGGCAGAGTGATCTGTCCGCGGCTGGATACCACCAGTGTTTCGCTCATTTGTTTCGCCTCGCAAACTGATACTGACGGCTCAATACTAGCATATATTCTGAAATGCGGAAAATATGCTGATTGCGGGCGGGTTGCAAATTTAGTGTATCTTATTGAAATTTATCATAAGTATGTTGGCTGAGAGATTGCGTGTAACCGGGGGATAAGGTGGCCTCCCCTTGGGGACGTCATTGTTCCTTGTAACTGACTGAAATAAAAATAAAAAATATGCGGTATGATTTTGCAAAATTACTTCCGCAGGTAACGTCTCGATTCTGTGGTAATAAATACAGGGGTTCGCGTACCCCGCCCGACGCCACACTAATCCCACTGTGCGGAAAGAAACGGCTCTCCTTTAGTCTGTGGTGAGCAACCCTAACGTGTTATTGCGTGGCCCAGACCCAGGTTAATCCCTGCCTTGAGCTGTATATCGATATACGATACATTTTAGATATGCTGAAGAGCCTTGCCGACAAGACGTCCCGGGATATCTATGACGGTGTCAACAGTCGCCAGGCACGAAAGCTGCCGCGTGAATTGCACGACAAGGCGCGGCGATTGCTGGACCAGATCAATGCGGACCCGACACTTGACATGTTACGCATTCCGCCGACTAACCGGTTGGAGAAATTGAAAGGTCATCGGGCAGGGTTCTGGAGCCTGCGGATCAATGACCAATGGCGCATTGTTTTCCGTTGGCAGGGACAGGATGCGATGGATGTGCAAGTGATTGACTACCATTAGGTGAGTGACATGTTACCGAAGAAACGCCCCCCGACACACCCCGGCGAGATGCTGTTGAAAGAGTTTCTGGAGCCGCTGGGTGTGACCCAGAAAGCGTTCGCCGCGCATCTCGGCTGGACGTATGCGCGCCTTAACGAAGTGATCAACGGTCGTCGTCAGGTCAGTGCGGATTCAGCATTGGCGCTCGGCGAGGCGCTCAACACCGGCCCCGAGTTCTGGTTGAACCTGCAACGCGACTGGGATCTCTGGCACGCCATGGACTCGCACCGGAAAGTGCCACCGTTGAAAAAGGCGGGGTAGCAATCAGCGACCGTAGAGCGCGCGCCGACGTCTCTGTCGTTACATCGCCTGCTCGGCGGTTCGGAAAAGCGCCTGTCGCTCACGCCGAATTGCAACGTCCGTTACCAACTCAGGACGCCGTGTACCCCATCAGGCTAAGATGTGCTGCGGTCGAACACCGAGGCGGGCACTGGATGATGGGAAACAAATCTCGCAGGGGAGGTTCGTGGCATGAACTTGGCCTGGCAGTCACTGCCATCAAGCCGGTAACTGTCAGATCAAATCTGAACCACTAAAGTTTATGGACATTCCGTCAATTCTTCTCGCCGTCATCGTCTTTCTCGCGGCAACGGCCACCTGCGTCATCCTGTTTGAGCGACTTGGCTTTGGGGCGATACTGGGCTTCATCGTTGCCGGTATCATCATCGGGCCTCACACCCCGGGACCCGTGCCTGTCCATGCGGTGGATGAGTTGCAGAGTGTCGCAGAGCTTGGTGTGGTATTGTTTCTGTTCACCGTGGGTCTGGAGATGCAACCCAAGAAAGTCTGGGCTCTGCGCCGCCTGATCTTCGGTCTAGGATCAGCGCAGATGCTGGGTACCGCGGCGCTGTTGGCTGGGTATCTTGTCTTCTTGGTCCACCTGCCCTGGGAAACGGCGACCATCGTCGGCTTGGCCCTTGCCATGTCATCCACGGCCATCGTCATGGCGACGCTGGGGGAACGGGGGGAACTGGCCACCGAGCATGGGCGAACCACCTTTGCCGTGCTCATGGCGCAGGATCTGTGGATCGTTCCAGTCATGGCCCTGGTTCCGATCCTGGCCCATACCACCGCGCAGACGGGTACAACCCCCTTTTGGGAGAAGATGGCGCTGGTGGTGGGGGTGATCGCGGGTATTTTCGTCGTCGGGCGTTATATCTTGCCCGCCGTGCTGGGCTATTGTGCGAGCCGGCGCCAAATGGATGCCTTCGGGGTGGTCCTGTTTCTCGCAGTCATTGCCGCTGCCTGGGCGGTGGACCATGTAGGCATCTCCATGACGCTCGGCGCCTTTCTCCTGGGGATGCTGCTCTCGGCCTCGGATTTCCGCTATCAGATCGAAGCGACTGTCGCCCCGTTCAAGTCGACCTTGATGGGCCTGTTCTTCATCGCGGTGGGCATGTCTATCGACGTGGGTGCCATGGTGCGTGATTGGGCGGCGCTATTAGTTCACATTCCCGTCGTACTCGCCATCAAGGGTGCAGTGTTGATCGGGCTGGTCCTCGCTTTCGGTATCGCACGCTCGGCCGCCATCCGAACGGGATTCTATCTGTCCCAGGTGGGCGAATTCGCTTTTGTCCTGCTGGGCGCAGCGGCTGTGGCCGGTCTGCTGAGCGCCGAGGGGCATACCCTGTCGATGCTGGTGGTTGCCGTCAGCATGATTCTGACCCCGCTGATGGTGAAAGCGGGTGACCGACTCGCCAGTCGCTTTCAAACCATGCCTGCGAGCGCGGGAGAGAAACCGGCCGCCGATCTGGAGCGGCACGTGGTTGTCATCGGCTACGATGAGGTGGGCCAGCTCATAGCCCTGATGCTGGAAAAGGCAGGCGTCCCCCATATCGCCTTCGATCGGGATATCAACATTGTCCGTCAGGCTAGGCGATCGGTCCGCAATGTTCACTTTGGCGATATGAGCAGCGCTGCCACGCAAGCGGCCGCCGGACTCACTAAAGCCGCCGCTGCCTATGTGACATCGAGGGACATGGACCATGCCAAGGCCTTGGCCGTCACCCTCCATCGCCTCTATCCGCATCTGGACGTCTATGTGCGTGTGCGCACGCTCGAAGATCAGTACGAACTGGCCGCCAAGGGCGTCCGGCACGCCGGTACGGGTTACATCGAGAGTACGCTGGTACGCG
>JARFQK010000319.1 GCA_029287815.1 Gammaproteobacteria bacterium | reverse complement strand
ATCATTTTGATCGACTCCAGGCTGAGCACGACAACTTCACCTGGTCCGTAACCATGTCCGATCCGTTGCCGGAGGACAACTGGACCGGTTACACCGGTTTCATCCATCAGTCACTGTACGAGAACTACATCGAAAACCATCCCGCGCCCGAGGACTGCGAGTACTACATGTGCGGCCCGCCGATGATGAATGCCGCAGTGATCAAGATGCTCGAAGACCAGGGTGTGGAGCGGGAAAACATCTTCCTCGACGATTTTGGATCCTAGCCCAAGGACATCGATGTGAGCCAAAGATTACGAGCCAACGCCTTATTGGTGTTATGGGCGCTGATTTGCTCGTTTGTCGCGGGTTGCGATAGGGAGCCGGAGAGTCGTGAGGTCACGCCCTTGACCGGCGCCATCATGGGCACCGAGTACTTGATCAAGGTCATTGATCTGCCCGAGCAATTCACCTTGATGCAACTCGACGGTGATATCGCCCAGCTGTTGCGCGGCATCGATGCCAGCATGTCGACTTACCGCGATGATTCGGAGCTATCGAAATTCAATGCGGCGAAGACAACCGAATGGGTTGCTGTATCCGAGGACGTGGTCGAAGTGGTGGAACACGCACTGGAAACCAGTCGGATCACCGGTGGTGCTTTTGATATCACGGTCGGGCCGCTGGTCAACCTGTGGGGTTTCGGGCCCGACCAGCATCCCGATCGGGTACCCACAGAGGATCAAATCCAGGCGGAAAAGGCACGAGCCGGATACCAGTACATCCATGTGCGCAAGGAACCGCCGGCGCTAAAAAAGGACAAAGAGGATATCTATCTGGACCTGTCAGCGCTGGCCAAAGGGTACGCGGTGGACCAGGTTGCAGACTATCTGGAAAGCCTGGGCATCGCGGACTATATGGTTGAAATTGGTGGTGAACTAAGGCTGAGCGGTCGCAACGAGCGTGGGATGCCGTGGAGGATAGCGGTGGAGAGGCCGACACCTGGCGTTCGGGACATCTTTAACGTGATGCAGCTCGAGAGCAATGGCGTGGCCACTTCAGGCGACTATCGCAATTATTTCGAGCAGGACGGTCAGCGTTATTCGCATACGATCCATCCGCGCACCGGCAAGCCCATCGATCATCGACTGGCATCGGTCACGGTGATTGCGGAACGCTGCATGCACGCCGATGCGATGGCCACCGCATTGATGGTTCTCGGAGCGGACGAAGGTTTGGCGCTGGCCCGGGAGCAGGGCTTGGCGGCCTATCTCATCGTTAAGTCGGCGGATGGTTTCATTGCGAAGTCGACCGAGTCTTTCGAGCAATATCTGGACACGAACGAGCCATGATCGAATTCATAGTCGCTTTTTTCGTTTTCTTGCTCTGCGTAGCGGGCCTGGGTTTGAGTCTGCTCTACGGCAGAGGAGCGATCAAGGGCAGTTGCGGTGCGACCGAAAACTTACGCGGTTTCGATGCCGGCGACGCCTGCAGTGGTGCTTGCGGCGGCAGAAAAAAGCGAGAAGCTGACTGTCAGCAGCGCCAGCACTGCCGGCATCGGCATCGAGACGAGCGGGACGAAACGGCTGTGTTGAGACAACCGGACGACTAACAAACTTACTTACCGCGGAGCGAGCCCATGCTGAAAACAGCCAGCGTCAAAGATTACATGTCGGCCAATCTGGTGACGTTCACACCGGAGACAGATATGCATCACGCCATCAATCAACTGCTAAAAAAACGCATATCCGGCGCGCCGGTGGTCGATAAGATCGGCAATCTGGTGGGTATGCTGACTGAAAAGGAATGTATGAAGATTGCACTGACCGCGAGCTACCATGGCGAATCGGCTGGCAAAGTATCGGAGTACATGCATCCCGTCGTCAAGACCGTGGATGCCGATGCCAGCATCGTCGAGGTCGCTTCGATGTTTCTTCAGGAGGGCTCACGTCGTTACCCGGTCATGCACGACAATCGCCTCGTCGGCCAAATCAGCCGCCACGACGTCCTCAAAGCATTGGAGCTGCTCTGGTAGGTGGTCTCTCACTGGTCTCTGCGGTTAACCCGCATCTCGCACGAAGGCGAACCCATCGCCTGACTGCAATATACTTTTCTTTTCGTTACGATTGATTTTTTAAAAACCTCGAGTTTATACTTCGCGCGCGGTACTAAAAAATGCGAAAAAAACTGGAGGTTTAAATGAGTAAAAACACAATACCCGCACCCCTGATCTATCCATTTGCGTTATTCATATGTGCATCTACAGCAACTGTCTTCGCTTCGGATAGTTCGCTTCAACCGATCGAGAAGCTGGGCAAGAAAATCTTTTTCGATGAGCACTTGTCGATCAATCGCAACCAGTCCTGTGCAACCTGTCATGTACCCGAGGTCGGCTGGGTTGGCGATGATACCGAGATCAATGAACATGGTGCCGTTTACGAGGGCTCTATCAAAGGCGAGTTCGGTAACCGCAAGCCACCGAGCTCGGCTTATGCCACCCTGGCGCCGCTATTTTACGCGGATTTCGGCAACCGCTTGCTCGGTGACAACGATATGGAACTTGCGGTCGACCCGCTATTCGTCGGCGGTAACTTCTGGGATGGTAGAGCCACCGGCTGGGAACTCGGTAACCCGGCTGCGGACCAGGCGCAGGGCCCATTCCTGAACCCGGTCGAGCAGGCTCTGCCCGATATGGCCTGCGTGGTCTACCGGGTGTGTGAAGGCCGTTACGGCGATCTGTTCGATGAGGTCTGGGGCCCGAATGCGTGCAGCAACATCAATTGGCCTTCCAGAGGCGAGGTCAATCGCGCATGTAAGGACCCGGACGGTCAGGTTGCGCTGTCACCGATGGATCGTCTGAAAGTCGATCGCGCCTACGACCGGGTTGCACTGTCGATCGCAGCCTTCGAGGACTCGTCTGAGAGCAATGCGTTCACGTCCAAGATCGATGCCCACCGTGCCGGCTTCTACGAGTTCACCGAGCAGGAAAAACTTGGCCGGGATATCTTCCGCGGCAAGGGTCTGTGCTCGGCTTGTCATGTCGGCACGCCGGGACCGGGCGCAGCGCCGCCTCTGTTCACCGATTTTACTTACGACAACCTCGGCGTTCCGAGAAATCCGGAAAATCCGTTCTCTATAGCTAATCCGGATTGGGCAGATCCCGGTCTGGCAGGCTTTATCGAGAACGTCGCTGGGTATGCTGAATATGCGCTGACGAACCTGGGTAAGCAAAAGGTGCCGACCCTGCGTAATGTCGGTCTCGGCTCCTGCGAGGCATTGGAATATGGCGATGACAACGAAGAGCAGCAGAAAGGACGAGGCAAAGGCAGGGATGATGACTGTATCGTTAAGGCCTACATGCACAACGGTTTTTTCAAGAGCCTGAAAACCGTGGTGCATTTCTATAACACGCGCGATGTCAAACCAACCTGCGAGAGCCTGGACATCCTTGATGCGACCGAGGAAGTCGCGCTTGCAAACGACTGCTGGCCAGCTCCTGAAGTGGCCGAAAACGTCAACATCGACGAGCTCGGTGACCTCGGCCTGACCGAGGAAGAGGAAGTCGCGTTGGTCGCTTTCATGATGGCTATGAGCGATGGTTACATGGACGCTGATCATGATGATGACGATGATGACAAAGGCAATCGCAAGCGGATGGGTAAGGACGACGACTAAGCACGCTTGAAAACCGGCATGCTGCTGGCGGCGTGAATCGAATCGCGCCTCAACAGCTGAGCGAAGGGCGCGGCGCGCAGGCAACCGCGCCCTTTACATTCTCTCATTCCGAAAGAGAAGACGAGTCCAAACGTAGGGTGCGCCGTGCGCACCAGGCAGGAGTTTTTCGATACGGGAAGCCTTGGTGCGCACGGCGCACCCTACGGTCTCCTGACTCAAACCGTCGCTATGGCTTCGCTTTTCGCTTCAGAGCAGCGCTTACGGACACGAATCCTTTACCTGCTACCGTTGTCCAGGTATGCAGAGCGGGGCTATGCCTCTTTCTCGGCATCAACCTCAACCTCGACCTTCGTCACTTCCACGTCCATCGTCCCAGATTCCAGCTCGTCTCGGCTGAATAGTTCGGTACCGGGGTGGGATGCGGTGGCGCTGGCACAGACGACGCCGAAGCGCAGCATCGCAGCGGCTGACTCGCCCCTGAGGGCAGCGGTGACCATGCCGGTCACCAGGGAATCGCCGCAACCCACGGTCGACTGTTTGTGGACTTTGGGTGCCTCGCAATGGTAGATGTTGTTGCTGTCGGCCAGCACGGCCCCCTGATCGCCCAGAGAGACGCAGACGTATTCGATGCCGCGTTGCTGGATCTGTTGTGCCGCTTGGGCGACGTCTTCGATCGTGTCCATGCGGCGTAACATCGACATCTCCAATATATGGCGGTTGAATCTGACCAGCCAGGGTTTAGCCTCCAGACCCAGTTTCAGTACTTCGCTGTGCGAGTCCAGCACGGCTCTGCCGCCCTGCTGATTGATGCGTTCGATAAGCGTCTTGTAGGTGTTGTCCGGGACGCCCGGCGGCAATTGTCCGCTGAGCACCGCGA
>JARFQK010000258.1 GCA_029287815.1 Gammaproteobacteria bacterium | reverse complement strand
GCTCGCGTTCAATATCATGGCAGACAGCGTGGGTTCTGTCGTGCTGGCGGTGCTGATTCTGCTGTTTGGCAATGTCCTCGTCATCGTACTGGAAGGTTTGGTCGTGACGATACAGACCACGCGTTTGATCCTGTTCGAGTTTTTCATCCGCTTCTTGCAGGCGAACGGGCGAATGTTCAAACCGCTGTCGGCACCGCTCGTATGAGCGATGAACCCCTGAATGAATTTCTAAACAAAAATACGGAGTTGATATGAAACTAGCGCGCATCAAGCTGATCTTCTGGTTGGGTCATCTGGGTTTCGTCGGTACGACTTTTTTGCTGGTGCTGTGGCTGACGCCCGTGTTCGCTGCCGATGCCACCGAGGCCGCAGCGGCACTACCCGAGAGTGCGATTTCCTGGGGTTTTATCGCTGCAGCGATTGCAACCGGCTTGTCTGCGCTGGGTGCCGGCTTTGCCGTCTCCAACGTCGGCAGTGCGGCGATCGGTGCGATGGCCGAAAAGCCGGAAATTCTCGGTCGCACGCTGATAGTGATCGGGCTCGCAGAGGGCATCGCGATTTACGGTTTAATCGTGTCCATCCTGATACTGAACCGGATCATCTGATGGCGACACGATGTCAGTAGCAGAATTTATCGGGGACGAGGTCACCGCTGCCGGTTTTCGCTTGTGCGGTATCGACGTTCAGGTTACCAACGGCACCGATGCCGCTTCACTGATTCGGGAGGCGTGCGAACGTGCGTCATTGGTTCTGGTCGCCAGCACGGCTGTGCAGGATCTGAGCAGCAGCGAGCGCGACGAGTTGCTGGCGCGCATTGCGCCGCCAGTGCTGGTCGTGCCCGACGTGCGCGGAACGTCTGATGTGCCCGATATTGTTTCAAGAATACGCAAGCAGCTGGGTATGCTGGAATGAGTGCGTCCGAAAACGACATCCAGCAGGATGCCGAGACCGTCGAACACCTGCTCGCAATCGTGGTGGAGAACCGCGAAAAACGTTGCGCACAGGTGCGTGATCGCGCTCGTGAGGAAGCCAACGCCATCATCAGGCAGGCCCACGAACGCAGCCGCGCACATATGCACAAGCACATCACGGCATTGCGCGAGAAATATCGCTTGCGCCTGTCATCAGCGATCGCGCGTAATCAGACGCGGCTACGCCAGCAGCACCAGAAAGTGGACAGAACGATTCTGGATATCGCATGGCCGCTACTGCGCGCAGCGCTGATCGCGCTCTGGGAAGACCCACCGGCCAGAGGGCAATGGCTGCAAGCTGCCATGGCCAGTGCAGCCGAGCGTTTGCGGCAAACAGCTGCCCGGGTCGAGCATCCATCGGGTCTGAGCCAGGATGAGATTGCCGAGCTCAAACAGCAGTACGCCGACAGCTTTGGCTCGGTACCGATATTCCAGGCTCGGGATGATATCGAAGCCGGGCTCCGCATCAGAGCCGATGGCACCGTGATCGATGCGACGCTCGAGGGGTTGTTACAGCAAAGGGCCTCGATCGAGGCGATGATCATTGCGCGTGTGAAGCGAGGCGTGTTCGGCGATGGCTGATAGCGTTCAACACGATGCGGTGATCAACTGGATCAGCGGTCCGGTGTTGCGCGCGACCGCAACGACGCCGCTTCATATGAACGAGGCGGTCAAAGTCGGGCAGCGCGCTCTGCTCGGCGAAGTGATCCGCATCGACGGCGATCAAGCGGTGATTCAAGTCTACGAGGATACCACCGGTCTCAAACCGGGCGATCCGGTCAGCGCAACCGGCGCGCCGCTGTCGGTCAAACTCGGACCTGGCTTGCTCGGCAATATCTTTGACGGCCTGCTGCGGCCACTGAACGAACAGGGGCGTTATGTCAGGCCGGGCATCAGCCAGAATCATAACAGCAAGCAGTATGCGTTCAGTCCGTTGATCAAGCAGGGCGATCTGGCCACACGGGGCACGCTGTTCGGTTCTGTGCACCGTGATGACGCGCGTTTACAGCGATGTATGTCGCCACCCAATTGTGACGGCAGAGTAGTGTCGATCAAGCCGGCCGGCGAGTATAGCGACGAAGAGACCTTGTGCATCCTCGATTGCGGCGACGACCAGGTCCGGGAACTGAGCATGAGTCACTTCTGGCCGGTCAGGCAGCCGAGACCGGTGCTGCGCCGTCTGCCGATCAAAGGTCCACTTTTCACCGGTCAGCGCATACTCGACAGCATGTTTCCGATTGGCTGCGGCAGCCGCGCCGCGATGCCGGGCGGATTCGGCACCGGCAAGACAGTGTTGCAGGAGACGCTGGCAAAATGGTGCGACGCTGACGTGATCATCTATGTCGGATGTGGTGAGCGCGGTAATGAAATGGCCAGCGTGCTGCACGATTTTCCGTCACTGCTGGATCCCCGAACCGGACGGCCGCTGATGGAGCGCACGGTCATTATCGCCAACACATCGAACATGCCAGTGGCTGCGCGTGAAGCCAGCATCTACACCGCTGTGACGGTCGGCGAATATTATCGCGATATGGGATTGCGCGTTGCGCTGATGGCCGATTCCACCAGTCGTTGGGCCGAAGCTTTGCGCGAGATTTCCGGACGCCTGGGCGAGTTGCCGGGCGAGGGCGGTTATCCTGCCTATTTGAGCAGTCGCCAGGCCGACTTCTATGAACGCGCCGCGCACGTGCATTCGCTTTCGGGCAACGTAGGCTCGCTGACGATCATCGGCGCGGTCAGTCCGCCATCGGCTGATTTCTCCGAACCGGTGACGACGCACACCAAACGCTATGTGCATTGCTTCTGGGGACTCGATGCCAGTCGTGCGCAGGCGCGCTTCTACCCGGCGATACATCCGCTGCAATCCTATTCGCAGGACGTCGAAGCCTTGAGTCATTTCTGGAGTCAGAATGGCCACCCGAACTGGGCGCGGCAGCGCCAGCGTTTTCTTGCCTTGCTCGAGGACCAGGCGCGCCTCGAACGCATGGCGCGCATCATCGGCAAGGACGCGCTGCCGCCACGTCAGCAGCATGTGTTGTTGTGCGCGGAACTGATCAACGAGGCGTTTTTACGCCAGTCGGCCTTTTCCGAGACGGACCGTTATTGCTCGGCCGAGCGACAGATCGCGATGATGCAGATCATCACCCGTTTCATCAAGCTGTCTGAGAACGCAATCGAGCTGGGTATCACGCTGGAGGCGATCAGCGCACTGGCGGTGATGCGCCGCTTGATGCGAATGGGCGAGGAGATTGGCGAGGACGATCTGGACAAGTTCGACCAGCTGCGCGCTGAACTCGACCACAGCTTTACCCGATTAACGCGCAGCGAGGCGGAAGGTCATGAAAGCTGACGTCTATGCGGACGGCGCCGCGACAAGGTTGGAAGGGCCGTTGCTGTTTCTGAAACGCACCATCAATGTCGGATTGAACGAGGCCGTCGAGGTCGAGGACAGCAGCGGCCGGGTACGGCTTGGGCGGGTGTCTGCGATCGATGATGACACGCTGACGATCGAGGTGTTGGAGGCCACTGCAGGCCTCGGCCTCAATGATACTCGAGTCCGGTTCCTCGGTGAACCGTTGACCTTTGCTGTGGGTCCGCAGATGCTTGGCAGGGTATTCGACGGGGTCGGCCGGGTCATCGATGAGGGCCCGCCGGTGGCCGCAGTCAAGGCACTGCGCATTGACGGCCTGTCGATCAACCCGGCGGTGCGCGAACGGCCCACCGATTTCATCGAGACTGGCATCTCCACGATCGATATCATGAACAGCCTTGTGCGCGGGCAGAAGCTGCCGATATTTTCAGGAGCCGGGCTGCCGCACGACCAACTGGCGATTCAGATCGCGCGGCAGGCGCGTCTGCGCCATAGCGACAAGCAGACAACCGAGCAAGACGCATTCGCGATGGTATTTGTCGCAATTGGCGTACCCTATGATGCAGCAGAAAATTTTCGTACCGCGATGGAGGCCAGTGGCGCGCTCGAGCACACGCTGCTGTTCCTGAATCTTGCGTCGGATTCGAGCACGCAGCGCTTACTGTGCCCGCGCTATGCGCTGACAGCGGCAGAGTATCTGGCTTTCGAGGAGCACAAACACGTGTTGGTCATCATGACCGACATGACCAACTATTGCGAAGCGCTGCGCGAAGTTTCAGCGAGTCACGGCGAGGTCCCCAGCCGCAAAGGCTTCCCCGGCTACATGTATTCGGATCTCGCGACGCTGTACGAACGCGCCGGGAGCATCAAGGGTGTGGCCGGATCATTGACACAGTTGCCGATTCTTACCATGCCGTCGGACGATATTACGCATCCGATACCGGACCTGACCGGTTACATTACCGAGGGCCAGATTGTACTGGACCGGGAACTCGATCGCGCCGATATCTATCCGCCGGTCAAGGTTCTGCCCTGCCTGTCGCGTCTGATGAAAGACGGCACCGGCGAGGGCTTTACCCACAAGGACCACCCTGATCTTGCCAACCAGCTCTACGCGGCCTATGCCCGCGCGGTACACGTGCGCGTCTTGGCCAGCGTCGTCGGGCGCGAGGGTTTGACCGAGAACGACCGATTGTTTCTGGACTTTGGCGACGCCTTCGAAAAGCAGTTTATTCATCAGCAGGGTGGCCGCACTCTGGAAGCTGGGATGGAGGTCGGCTGGCAGTTATTGCGAATGCTCCCGGCCACCGAACTCTATCGGTTGAATGACCAGCAGATCGAGGACTATATCAGTCAGGACGAGGAGACGGGTGAAACGACATGATTGCTGATAGCAAGGCCCCAACGCGGGCGGCAGTGCTCGAACTGATGGATGAAGAAACCGTGGTCAGGGAAGCGTATGTGTTTCTCGATGAAAAGCGCCTGTTGCTTGCATCCGAACTGCTTCGGCAGCTGGAACGCTATCGGCAGATCGCACAGGAACTGGCCGAGCTGCATAGCGCTGCGAGAGAAGCGATGCAAGCTGCGATCCGATATCACGGGCTCGATGGATTGCAGGTTTATCCCTCCGCTTCCGGCGATGCGGTCGAACTGAGGCAGTCTTCACGCAATTTTATGGGTGTTGAGCTGATTGAGATCGAAATTGACACCGAACCGGATCGCTTCGTGCATCCGACGCCGGTCAATGTGTCGGCGGCAGCGGAGCGTTGCGGCAGGCTTTATTGCAGCATATTCATCAAGAGCGCGATCCAGGCGGGTTTGTCCGGTAACCTGTACCGCTTGCTCACCGAATACCGTGTCACCGAGCGGCGCTCGCGCGCACTCGAAAACATCATCCTGCCGGAAATCGATCAGGCGTTGCGCGAGATGACCGCACATCTCGACGAACTCGATCTCGAAGATGCGATTCGGGTGCGACTACGGTCGCACGCCTCATGATCTTCACAGGATGGTCTGGCAGTATTGCTGTTGCCATTGAATACCGGTGATTGCAGCAGTAGGAGCGGCTTCAGCCGCGAACCACCGTGCAGTCAACGGCTTATCCCAGGCAGTCCGCGGCTGAAGCCGCTCCTACGTTGCACCAGTTTGGTCTATAGTAGCAGGCATGTTCTGTTGCGACACAACGTGCTTAGCCCGCATTTCTCACCAGGCGGCGTAGAGCAATGATAAGGACCTGGGTCTTATGAGAAAACTCGAATGATCGAAAATACAGCATGTTTTTCAACAGTGCCTATCACGGTTCAGGCTGGTCTTCGTGTCCGTAAGCTTGCTCTTCACTCAAACCATAGCTATGGCTATGCTTTTCGCTCCAGAGCGGCGCTTACGAACACCAGCCCGCCTGTCTCACCAGGGGGCGAGATGATCGCGCCGAGATTTGGATTGATGAAATACATCCCTGTAT